>NZ_JAAQOK010000011.1:0-107838 GCF_011683705.1 Enterobacter sp. 725m/11
AGATGTGTATAAGAGACAGGCAGTATTTACACGGTTTGTGTTGGACTAGTAAATCCTGTATAGTTTTTATAAAATACCAGCAGATAAACTGCTGGTATTTATTATCTTTATTGATATAACTATAAACTTACTTCAGATAAGAATAATTAACCCTTGATTCGAGTACAATTTTTGTAACAGAATGCAATTTCTCTCTATATAGTTTATATCACCGACATGAATAATCTATGCTTAATATCATGGATATAAGCCATCATGTTAGTTTATACTTAAAAATTTTCCACCTGATATATCATCGACATTCGCGAGATACACTATCAATTCCTCTTGGACAAACATTAGACTCATCAAGAAGCTCAACAATAAGTGATTGAACCCCCTCTGTAGAACAACCAACTGATAGTGTACTTAATATAATTAAGCATACTCGAATGATCATAAAACCTTTACTTGTTAGCAACATGTTTGTTATAAATCATTATCCAAATATACTTTCTATTAATGATATGTCCTTTAAGCGACCTAACATTTCATTAATATGTTAGTACATTTTACACGCGAAGAAATGCAAAGACAATTGCTTAACATCAACAATTAGTATACATTTCTTAATAGGATAATGTATTTACATTTCTATACCTTTTAACATGATTGTCAGTAACGTTGCGGAATTTTCTATTAAAATTTGTTAATAGATCCTTTTTGTCCCATGCATTTTTGAGATCCCGACCAGATAATTTTTTTTGCAGTATTCCTACGTTATCATATCATTCAACAATTAATGCGGGCGTTCACGGCTATATTCTGACAACAATTTTTTCCGTCATTTCTCGTGCTTCATTCAGTGCTCTGTACAGATAATAATCGGGTTCTCCTGTATGGTATCTCCGGCTAAAATGCTCATAAAAGCAATCTACATCGATTTACCCGCCTGGTTAAAACTCCAGTTTCAGTATGTTTCATACACATTCGTCACTACCAGCAAAATACACTCCGGACCATTATCCATGCGCAACATAGACGGATAGCCGGACTTTACCGTAATCCTATCGGATCCCTAGACCACTCATGGAGCGGGTAAATAAGGCCAATTCAAATCGGCAACTCCTCCCGGTTACAATCTTGAACTACTTTAAACGTGCGACAACGGACTAAGGAATCATGCATAAAATCGATCGACCATCTTTGGTTTAGTGTTTCCGCAAGGACCAGTGGTGAGGGATTACACACCGATAACAGTGTTTTCCCTGTCGGTGATAATTCAGCTTCATCAGAGTATAAATAGGGCGGATTTTATTGAGATGCCACGGGTATCCCTGTCGTCGCAGAATCAAGTACAGCTAGCAAAAATCGTATTGTGGATATCATTCTACTACCGCCTGCAATGCAGCAATAACGGGTTCGTCACGTAAGATATCCGGACGGTAATCGTAAATCCCCTCAGCTTATTTTCATACAACTACTGGGCTGACGGATACTGAGTCCGGATGTCTTGGCTAGATGAATGACCAGCTCAGGCTTAAAGACTGGTAATCATCTGTTTAAGATGTCAGTTCTCGTCCTTAAGATCCCGTATCTTTAGTATCAGAAACGTCTATATCGCAATAATGAGGCTTCCTGTTGTAGCAGGTGTCTTCTGAAAGGTCTGCCTTCAGCCCTACACCTTTGGCATTTAGTCCAGCTTAAACCGACTTAATCATGGCGATGATCTGCTATTCAGTAAAACGGACTATACGCATGGCGATCTCCTTTGTTAGCTGATTGATTATGCCGGAGGCTCTCTAAATGTGAATGAAACTATTATGTGAGATGCTTACAGTTACAGGGCAAGTATCATTCTCAAGTTTGATTAGGTAGGTCATTGCATCTGTTCGATTCGTTGAACACATTCCCAGAGACGGTTGTAGACTACTGCAAACTTTGGGACGAAGGTTGGATCCAAAAATCTTACATAAATTATCTTTAGATAACTGAAAACACCTTACATTTGCAGGCTTGCCTAACATATAATTATTCACTGTTTAAAATTCACATTCCTGCTGTTAGCATCAGGTCTATCTGATCAATCAATACCATCCGAAGGGAATCACACTCAATGAAACCCAAGCTGTATTCGTACGTGCGTTTTTCATCTGTGAAACAACGGGAAGGTAACTCCCTGGAGCGTCAGCAAGATACCGCTCTAAAAATTGCGGCCCGTTATAATCTCGAACTTGATACAACGGCTTTCCACGATCTCGGCATGTCTGCGTTCAAAGGAAAAAATGCTCATGAAGGGAAGCTATCGGAGTTCATCAAGCAGATTGGGGCTAAGGTTCCCGTTGGCTCGTGGCTAGTCGTCGAAAATCTTGACCGCATTAGTCGTGATGATGCCTGGAGCGCTTTGGATATATTCAAGAACATACTTAGCAGGGGGATAGTCGTTGTTACTGGCATGGATGAAAAGGTCTATAAGTACGCGGACGTAAAGAATAATCCAACCGATTTAATCATTTCATTGTTGATGTTCACACGCGCCCACGACGAGTCGTTGACAAAAAAGAATCGAGTTGAAGCCCAGGCCCGTTCGTTGATACGACACAACCTGACAAGAGAATCGGGAACACCAGCAAAAGCAATAGAATCCGTCGGTCAGAATGTTTGGTGGGTAGATACAAAATCAGGATACGTTACTCCACATCCTCTATATTTTACCGCAGCTCAGAAGATTATCGAACTTAAACAAAACGGTGAAACTCTTCTTGGAATCCAACGATATCTTAACGAACATTACCCTGCCCCTAAAAAGAGGGTTTATAAAGACCAGACAGGTCAAGCGCTGACACCCAAAACTGAACAATGGGGTAAACATTTGATCAGGACATTTTTGAACCCCACTGTTCACGGACAAAAAACCTTTAAGCTGGATAAACGCGATGAATCAGGTGTCATCATATACGATTCCGAATCAGATGAACCGTTAAAAGAAACATTCATTATCCCTGATTACTACCCTGCTCTTATGTCGGAGGTGGACTACTTGACACTTTCGAAATTAGATCGACACCGCGCCATCACTCGTAATTCATCAAAATATCCAGCAGGTAACCCTGAACCAGAAATCCCGCTACTCTCAGGTATCGGTATTCTTTTTTGCGGAAAATGTGGTTCTTTCATGTTCAAATCTGGTTCAAGTGAAAACAAGTACCGTTATATATGTGGTTCAAAAATCGTTCAGGGTAAACCTTGCGGTAAAAAAGGTTTTACGTCATACCAGCTTGAGCACACTGTTTTGCAACTAATCGCTGATCACGTCTGGAACAACCACCAAGAAGATAAAACGGCTTGGTACGAATCTGAGATTGAAAAGGCATCTGAAGCTGTTAAAAAGCTGTTAAAGCTGGCAACTTTGACAGATGACCTCGAAGAATTGGCAGATCAGATTAATGCCAATAAACAGAAAAAAATAACGCTTGAGCGAGAATATCAACAGTACAAAATCAGCCGCTCAGAAATTCAAACAACTGGCTGGGATCAATTCCGAAATTTCGATGTTCATGACACTAAAAACCCTGATCGTAAGCGAATTAGGTTGAAGATAAAGCAAGCTATCAAACGTATTGATTGCTATGACATTGATGGGCGGTATGGTCATTTTGAAGTAACCTTCGCCGACGAGACAAAACAGAGAATCGTGATTAAGTTCAATCGAAACCGATCACCTGGTGTTTCGTATGTAGAAGCACAGACAGTTAATGATCATGACTTACTAAAAATGCAAGGGCTTGTGTTGCACTCCTTCATTGATGAACTGATTTCACCTGAAAAATTTGCACAGCATATTAAGGACAAGCATGAAGTCAGCATTCTAAACCCGACGTTTATAACCAAGCTGGAGGATGGTGTAAACCAAAGCGAAGGTAATGGATTGGCTATCAAGGTAGCTAGCACTACAAATAAATCGTATGCAACTGTCAACGGTAATAAATACGAGATTAACTCGCTGGAAGACTTAGAAAAACTTTTACAGTAAATCACTCTCCCCTTGCATACCTATCAAGGGGAAGCCTACCAACGCCCCCAATAGCCATGTCTCCGTTTCCGTTACATCAAAGCAATCTCGGAATTATACACACCCCAATCGATCGCTTTTATAGATCAATTTTACGTTATTGATAGATTTTATAGATCAATGTAAGATCATGATTCTTCGAGTAGTGTTTCTCACAAGCAAGACTCACGGGATGGTGATCTGCCCCCGATGGAGTGCAATAGAAAGAAGGTATCCAGAATGACTATCCTTATAAAAACTTTAAAAATCATGGCATCAGGCGTTGTTCTCATTTCAGCTATAACCGCCGCCTCCAGTACCGTCTATTTCTTGCCAGAAGCGAAATCAGCAGGTGTCGCCAGCAACGACAAAAACGCCCTGATGTTTCTCGGAATGGACAGGGATGTAAATCTGAAGGGAATATGCTTCGCGATAACAAAGCAATCATCCTCGATCGTGCCGCTGGTAGATATCACTGCTACAACTGATAACGGCAGATTCACGATGCACGGACTACGCCCAAAGAATAACGACGATACGAAGGAATTAGTCTGTTCACTTGGTTCAGAAGCTGGGGATTTCTTGACTGGCATTGCGAAGTCTACCATCGTCAACGTGAAACTAGATTTCAATGGCGAGATCCGCAATTACAGTTTCAACACTACAGAATTCAGAAAGATACTGACTGCCAATGGTCAAGGTGTGTGGGACAAAGCAGCTAAAGACTACGCTCAGGGAGTTCGCGCACCCATTTTCTATAATAACAACCGCGAAGCCATCAAAAACAATGCAGTAACCTCAAATGTCGATACACACAGTTATAAAGCAAGCGATGAGAAACTAAATTCGGTCTGGAAAAACCTTAGCCCTGAAACACGAAAACGCTTACTCCCTTCTCAAAGAGAATGGATAAAGAAAAAATCCGACTGCAATAACGAACAGAAATGCCTTGTTGACATGACAAACAATCGCATTCATGAACTGGAGTCTGAAAATGAGAAATAATGCACAGACTCTAGTTTTAAAAAATGATTGGGTACCTTCGTCTTCTGGTAATGCGTATATCGGAAAATACACGATCGGGCGATTTCACATGACAGAGTCGTTCATCATTGAGTATATGAAACTGATACATGGAATTGAAATACCTGATTCATGGGTCAGTAGCTGTTTCACTAACATATCAGATATTGATACTCGCAAGGTTATGTATATGGAAGGCTGCGATATTTTAACGATAGATACAATGAATAAAATCCGTAACGCAGTGAAGTCCCCGCCTGAAGATTTGAAAATATACTGCAATGGCACTCATGTAACAAAAATAGAACTCATGGAAGAATGAAACAAAATCACCTTACGAAGGTTGTATTAAAATTTCAGTCATCATTTTTGATATACCTTCTTGCATCCATCTCAAGTAGGCAGTTCAGAATCATTCAAAAAATTCAAAGCAATATAGATATTTTAACTTCCTAATAGTAGGAATGATAATTCAAAGAAGGATAATATAATGAAGAAGCTATTAGTAACTACCATTCTTTCAGTAGCATCATTATCAGCTAGTTCCTGGGCGATGTCACCAGGTCTCATGCTAACTGCAAAAGACCTGTCCAAAGTACCGGATGACTCTCTTTGCCAAAACGGTGGACCAAGCAGAGACCTTCTTCTAACTGTTGCATCAGCAGACGCCCGTCAGCATGATGGTACATATGACCAGTTATTCAAATTAGAACAAAATATTCTTGAAAAAATGGAGCATGTTATTGAGCGACGCTGCAAGAAATATACGAACGGTCGTTGGGAACGTGGCTACAAGCCTTACAATCAATACAAATTGAGGGAAGAAATAAACAAACCAAGCAAGAAACTCCCAATTGGCTATTAATTCCCTCTTGGCCTAATTGCACGCCAGAAGAGTAATATTGCGGATGCTCTTGATCCGCCATTCCCGGACAATTTTTGTATTTTAAGTTAACAACGCCCGCTGCCGCCGGAGTTCCCTCGGAGAGTGATATCTCAGCGCGTTGTGCGGGTGGTTTACTGCGTTAAGGCTAATCGGGTATCCCCTTCCTTTCAAAATTGTCGATGTTTTTCTCCATCTTGTAGGTCTCTTTAGGGTATACCTGATAAAGACCATGATACAAAGTCTCAATAGGGTTGAATTTGACTCTATTGACAACAAAAACACGCACTGTATCATATAGGTATCCATTTAACACTCAAAAGAGAATGCATGATGAATGTCCGTATTTACTGCCGTGCATCTACCGAAGGCCAGCATGCTGATCGTGCATTAGTTAGCCTGCGCGAATTTGCGCAAAGCAAAAACTGGCAAGTAGCCGGAGAATACATTGAAAATGCCAGTGGTGCGAAGCTGGAGCGTGTGGAACTGATGCATCTCCTTGAGGAAGCACAACCCGGCGATCTGCTTCTCATCGAATCGATTGACCGTCTCAGTCGTCTTCAACATGAAGAATGGGCTGAACTCAAAGCTACGCTGAACAGTAAAGGACTGGTTATTGTTTCGATGGATTTGCCAACAAGCTGGCAGATGGTTGAAATGTCCGGCAACGACCTTACCAGCGGCATTCTTCGGGCAGTCAATGCTATGCTGATCGATATCCTTGCGACAATGGCACGACAAGATTATGAAACCCGCCGTAAACGTCAGGCACAGGGGATCGAGAGAGCAAAACAGGCAGGTTTGTATACGGGAAAAGAGAAAGATATGGAAGCCCGTGAAGTGGTACGTGAAATGTTGGCACAGAACGTTAAACCAGCTCACATAATGAAAGCTGCTGATATCAGTCGTGCAACGTTCTACCGGATCAAAAAGGAATTGGTAATCTAGTTCAAAATAAGTGTATTAGCTCGAAGTGACAGTTACAGTAGACAAAGTACAATCAAATCTGACTGTCCGCTCTGAGCAAATAGCAGACTGTTACCATGTGCAATTGAATATTTTGCCACTAACATTACATCCCTATTGCGAACCCTGGATCTGATATCTTTAAAACAACAATATACTCCACTTTATAAATCGTAACTCAAGAGATTACTTTGCAGCCAGAACACTCAAGACTTTATCATCGTCCTGTAAGCGCATTAGATACCTCGCCCATTAACCATTAGAGTTTGTGCGTAACGCCCGCTTCTGGCCATATAGGAAGTACTAGGAAAGGGTGATTAGTGGCGGAAATTACACTGGTATCAACAGCGGCAGTTTTTTTATGCCCTGCTTCAAGGTAGCGCTGCATGGCGTATCTCAATTTGCGTCTCTCAGGTATTCACCCCAGCGAGCAGCCAGTTTGTCTTTGTTCAGGCGGTAATGCATTGGGGTGATCACACGGCCTTCATATTCCTCAAACTCAATGCCTGGTTTGAAATGAACAGTCATTGTCTCAGGATTAATTCCCATCTTGTTCGCGTCAAACAGGCGGTGCAGAGTAGGTGACAGCAGAATGCCGTTGCTCGCGCTGTAATCCCCTTTGGCCGCGCTTTCAATGTGAGCGGCATCCAGTACACCGCCCAGATGTTTACCGGAAACGGCACAACGGTAACCGAAGTTGTAGCAAAGCTCTGCTTTAAACTCAGTCTGGATTGCCGCATCGCGCTGACGCACCAGACGTTCGGAGGAGCCGCCTTTCAGCTCGCGGCCATCGCGCAGCGGGTTGACCGTAGTGATATCCTGCTCTCCCAGCTCGTCCATACCTTTCGGCGTTTCGATGCTGATATCCAGCGTCTGGCGGAGGTTTGGTAAGCGCGCTTCTTTAAATGGATCGTGAGATACCGGTAATGGTGCGGTCAACTCTACGGCGGCCGTTTCGTTAATAATCTTCGGCACGACAACAACTGAATCATTTGCTCCAGGTGCAGTAATTGCAGCAGCCAAGTACTGTGCGAGCAGTTGTTCTGCTGTGTAACCACTTTCATGGTGTTTATGTACGAACATCGCAAACTCGTGACGGCTTGCAACGGGAACCATCTTCATGGCCTTCTCAATACCCGTCAGTTTGCGCCTCATGGTGGCCTCTCTAGGCTTAGGCAGCGGAAGATCGTATCTTTTAATGGCAGCCGCTGGCGTGTCAGCCCCCTCTAACCGCTTCTCGTTTCCGCTAAAGCTGATAACTTCAGGCTTAGCTACTGGGTTCTGATGTAATACCGCTCCAAAGGTCAATTTCTTTTGAGGTGCGGATGACCGTGACACGTCGCGTGCAATCGTCCACGCATCCACTTTGCTGCTAGCGGGCTTTTTTTTCAGCAGATGAAGAGTTTTGGCTCTGAGTTTGCCCGGTTTCTGGCGGTTATCCACGGTAGCCGGTGTGGCTAGCGGCGGGACGCGCGATGCTACAATCTTTTCCGCACTGGCTCTGCTTTGCTGTTGATGTTCTTTGGCTCGAAGGCGTTTAACCTCTATAGTACGGCACTGGCCGACCAACGTATCTCGTTCCATATCGTACGTGATTTCAGCGACGTTTTTTCCGCGTGCCAGCTGGATGGTGATATTCTTCCAAATAGAAACGCCCAAGTACTGACTTTTCCCGATCTTGAGGTTGGCCATAACCTCATCGGCTTGCTTATGACGCTGTTCTTCCTGCTTGCGTGCTGCAATCTTCTCAGGTGTTATGTAGTTTTTCGCCTTGCGTTTCTTCGCCATTGTTGCCTCTTGCCCGATAGCCACCGGGGTGATTAGTTAAGGTATGTACTTTCACCTGAACTTATAGAAAACACAGGCCTCATTTTGCAGTTGATATGTTCCCCGTTACTCAACACAAACTGATATCAACAACATCTGCTCCTGGCACGGAGCGGACTGTCAGATTAAGTCCAGCCCTGGGCCACACCTATGTCAGGTCAAATCTGAGCTAATACAAATAAAGTTATCGTTTGACGGTCGCTGAAAGGATCTCATCCTGTGCCAGTAAAGTAATCACATCTCCGGCGATATCCGGCCTTATGCCAGGCGTTTTGGAAGTCGCATACACCGCAACCGATAATGGACTCCAATTGTGCTTCTCAGCAATACGTTTTACCTCCTCGATAACCTTAAAAGTATCGTTTACCAAAGCCAGTCCTAAACGAGCTGTATCCAGATAAACGCGCTGAACTGCGGAGATATACGCGAGCTTTTTAAGTTCTGCGGTAATAATACGCTGCGCTTCCACACCGATAGAGGAGCCCCCCTCAATGACCCCTGTCAATCCCACAAGCTTACCACCATCACTACGAGTAATGTCATCTTTGTCTATGTTGAGCGGAACTAAGGCATTCAACTCCACATCCTGCTGAAGTAACTCCAGCAGTTCGGGCAAAAGCCCAGTTTTGATGACACCTTTTAACGCGGCTGCTCTTTTAGCCAGGCTAACAGGGGACTGCCCCAACCGAGCCGACATTGAAATAAGGCAACTAGCGATTATGAAAATATCGTTTTCCCCGATTAGTGGGGCACACTCAGCACGAAAGGATTGTTCTTCACGAAGGAGAGGATTTGCTTTTTCAGGCCTCCTAATTTTTGATTTTGGCTGCTTCTTGCTATAGCCACGCAAAGCATCCTGTGCGCTTCGGGTTAGAATGCTGATACTTTTAATGAGCCCCTCATTATCCTTGAGGTTGGCAATCATTTGCTGCATATTCTCGAGCCTGCCAAGCATCTCGGGAACAGCTTTGCCCGCAGCGATCTTCTCGCTGATATCATTAAGACTTCTTAGAACACCAGTAACAAGCTGCGAGGATGCAGGAACCGAGGCATTCAGTTGATGGCTTTTTTTGATTTCTTTTTCCATCAACTGGATTACCTGCTTCCAGTCGGTTTGTACACCAGCTTTAAGGGTCCCAAGATTAAGAATAGCAGTTCGAAGACTTTCGCATTTATCTAACGGAATAGGTTCACCATTCTGTTTACCTGTTTTCAGCCAGTTAACTAAGGATACGAAGTCAGCTTTAGCCGTCGCAACAAGTCCATTGATAACACGCTGCCTCGCTTCAAGCGTAAAGTGATTCGTTTTCGGCACTGGCAGACGATCATTTTTGTGCGCTATTGGTCTCTTCATAACGGATATCTCAGCTTGGCTCCATCAACGATAAATCCCATCTGGGTTCCTCACAGCCCCCTATCTTCTTACATATCATGTTTTAAGATAGTGATACCCGCTGCACCTTCAAAATATTGTTATATTTTGATCGCACAGATGGTTGTTCAACTTCCGCTTCTGTCACAGGGCGGAAGTGTCAAAATGGGAGAGGATCTGTGCCAAAGCTGTGTCAGGCCAAATCAAATATTTTATCTTCGATTCTGACCGGACAATGAACATTGAACAAAACGTTCTAAGGGTTGCGAAAATCGTTTCAAACGCTGAAGTTATATCCTGAATGGCGAGCGAAGCGAGTTCCGTCAAGCGAAGCGAAGACGGATAGTTAATGCTGGTTAAAAAACATACGGAAATGTACTGTTTTCTCTATATATAAAATATAAATATTATAAACAGTACATCGTACACAGACACTCACTTCGTTCGTGTCCCTCGCTTCGCGAGGAATTTTGAAGTGATGTATGAATCTATCAGCATAGCAACTATAGTTGAACTATCATGCATCTGACCGAAGCATAAAGTTAACCAGTTACAAATCATGCCTTAAAACGCTCTGAGCGAGGCTGTAAGCGATTTTTATGATATGGCTGATACGATTTGATACCTTGCAAAGAAAAACGCTCTACGGGCTTCCTGTGCGATATTTACGAATCCAGTGCTTTACGACTCAACTTTGATGTTGAGTATAAGCGCGTTCCCTTCCCTGTTTGCAACTTCCTGCGTTCTTTTGCTAGGTAAGAAAGCCAGAATATCGGACCTGCGAGTGTTGTAGGATTAGCACGATGTACGACGTAATGATCGGGATAGTACTGCGTAGCTTTGGGCACGTTTACCATCATTGCTCTGTCTGTCCATTACTATAGTAAGCATTGACAATGCTGCTTGGGCGATGAGCAAAGTCTAAGACTATCAGATCGATTCCTATTTAGTATTCTATCTATCTTTCATTCGATAACCCATTGAAAAACATAAAATAACCTATAGCATATCTTGATTGATTTTTTATGGATTTTAGACTTAGTTAATGGTAAATTGTCAATACTTTCAATGTGCTAACTATAGTATAGGGAAATTTATGAGCGATTTTTGGAGTAAATCAATAAAAAAAGTTGGTCTTCCCGGGCTCGTACTTTACGTTTTTTATTTTGTTATTGATAAAATCTTCGACGAAAAAATAACAGATTTTTTAGGAATTAATAGGTTCTTCATTTTAATCCTAATCATTCTTGTTCTCTTGGCTATATTCTTCATTTATTCTACATTAAAAACAGCAAAAACCTATCCTACAGTTGAAAATGATGACACCCGTCCTCTAGATGCTACTAATAATGAGACCAAGGCAGAGCTGCCGTCATCAACACCTCCCCATGTGAAAATTCAGACCGTTGAATATAAAGATAATGCAAGACATGAGGGAGATAACAATTTCTCATGACTATATCTCAAGTTAAATATCAAGACGGCGCATCGCATGACGGCGACAACAATTTTTATACACTGTCGAGTTTAGAATCGACCATTGATCAGGTTAAAAAGTCTTGTTTAGGCCATGACGAATTAATATCCATAATGGAAGATTTAGCAGAGTATCTAGATGATTATCCAGGAAGAGAGATCATTGGACTGGAAGGTAAACTTTTACGCGGTGACAGATCTGACTTAGTGGAAAGAGCAACAAGGCTAAAAAATAAATTTGCTCGGAGAGTTGCTAAAGATCAAATGTCTCTGGTTGAACAAACAGTATACATTCAGATTCTTTCCGCCATTTGTTCGAGCTGGCATCAGTGTATTTATCCAGCAATAATGAGTGGTCAAAGTAAAGTAGAAATCGATAGACTAGTTAATATTGAAATAATTCAACCAGTGCATAAAGCTATTGTTCGTTACGATAGCTTGATTACTACTGAGTTGGTATCAGGAATGCTTTATTTTTTGACTGGCTTATGTCATGTATCGTGGGGGATTAAATGTTAATATATCACCCAATATTCGATACCAGCCATTGCGTCTATAGATCGTTGCTTTTATTAGAAGAGCAAAATGACTGTGAAATTGATATTGAACTATTCAGGCTAATGGACTTTTATGTACTTTTCCCTAGTCTTTTAAAACTCATAAAACCATTTCCGAATGAATTAAGACGTTATAAAAAAGCAATACAAAAGATAAGTGAACCTTACGAGAACATTCAGAATCCTAATCGGATTTTCATTGAACTAAGACGAATTCAATCTATCGCGTTCCATCATCTTTTGTCCAAGAATTTAATTGATATGGAAAGTTATACAAATGGAAAGATAAAAAGGACTAAAACTGTTTTACCTGAAGATTTAAAACATTCTTTGAGCGAAGTTTCTTACAGGAAGAGTGAATGGTTTGCCCTAATATCCAAAGGGTTCCAGCAAATTGAATTTTACGGCTCCAACGGACTAAAAAAAAGAACAGGTCTTATGGAATATAGATATGACGAGGTAGATACAAATGATTAAGCCTCATTTGATTGTTGAAAGATTCGCTGTATCCAGGAACGGCATTTTTGTGTATGACCAAGAATTCCACAAAGGCGTTAATATAATAAGAGGTTGGAATGGGACGGGCAAATCAACGATTGTAGATTTATTGTCTTATGCTTTAGGTTCAGTTATAACTGACTGGACTCAACATCAATCATATTGTGATAAAGTATTTGCTCAAGTTTCACTCAACGGAATTAGGATCACATTAAAAAGAGATATTGTTGAAAACGGACTGTCAAAGATGTACTTGCATGAAGGTACTATTGACTCATCCATCAAACTCAATTCTCACTGGACAGGTTATCCTTATCGCAGAAGTGATACATTACATAGCTTTTCTCAGCAGCTTTTTGAGCTTTTGAGTCTTCCAAGACATAAAACTGATGATGACCGAAATTTAACTCTCCATCAGATAATGCGATTGATGTACGTTGACCAATTATCAGCAACAACCAAGCTTTTAAAAGAAGAGAAGAACTTTGATAATCCTAACTTAAGAAGAGCTATTGGTGAATACCTTCTTGGCATTGATGACTTAGAAGCTCACAACTTAAGACAAGAACAGTTATCAGAAACAAAACGTTTCGAAAAATTCAATTCAGAAGCAAATTCAATATTTAAGATAATTGGCGGAGATGATGTAAAAGTAAGTGAACATTCATTAAATCAGCGCATTGAAAAATACTCACTTGAACTTGATAAACTTAATGAAGAGATGCAAACGTTGCTTTCTGGTGGAAACACGGATGATAGCAGCGAAGACAAATCCGTTTTAGCAAAATTACAAAATGAAAATCTTGAGTTGATATCTTTCCGATTCAAAATACAGGAAGAAATTATTTCTTTATCAAAAGAAATGAGCGACACGAAACTTTTCTTAATTTCACTAGAATCAAGGAAAGATGCACTATTACATTCTAAGTCCGTTAATAATTCACTTGGTAGTATTGAATTCAAATATTGCCCCTCATGTTTAAATCATATTGAGATAAGCACCGATTTAGAAAGCTGTGGATTATGCAAAAGTAAAAATAGCAAAAACTCGTCTGATGATGCTTATGTCAAACAACTCAACAACCTGAACTTTCAAATAAAAGAAAGCAGTCAAGTTATTGCAAGTCTTGAAAGTGAGATCAGAGACCTTAATGTTAATCTAGAAAAGACAAGCTTAAAAATAAATGAGCTATCTCGTAGCCTTAAGACTTTCTCATTGATTCCATCCGAAAAAGAAAGCTTGATTATTGAAATTGGAAAAAGCATCGGATTTATTGAGGGAGCCATTCTTTCTCTTGAAGAAAACAGAGGTGGCATTTCTAAAATAAATGCTCTCTTACTGGAGAAGCAACAAGCCCAAAAAAGAATTTTGGAAATTAAAGATAAACTTGCTTCATTAGACAAACTTCAAGCAGAAAGACAAGTGGCTGTATACTCCGATATAGAGCAAATAACCAAAAGACTGTTAATATCAGATGGTGGCAACGAGCCTGCATTCGATAACCCTGGCGATGTTATTATTGACTTTGCTCGAGACAGAATGTATTTGGACGGCATGAGTAAATTTTCCGCTAGTTCAATGGTTATTTTCAAAAACAGTATTCGGCTTGCTATCTTCCTCCACTGCGTTGACGATCCAGAGTCACGCCTACCTAATTTCATTATTATGGATAATATTGAAGATAAAGGAATGGTTGATGCACGAAGCCATAATTTCCAACACGTTATAATTAATGAATGCCAAAATTTACATGATGAGTATCAGTTAATATTTACAACATCCATGATATCTCCAGAGTTAAACGACACTTCATATTGTGTTGGCCCTTATTATCCTAAAGGCACTCACACACTTAATCTATAAATACATGTAAACCCGGAAATATTTCTCTCATAAAGCAATTTTCCGGGTTTCATCTATCTTTGTAGCAGATTCTAGAGCGCGTAATTAGTTTGTTACCGAATCTATACCAAGAGTGCTCCATACCCCCTCAAAAAAGCCTTGAATACCACTACGGAGAACTTTTAGGTGAAAACCAATAAAATGTATTCACATCCCATAAAAACGGCTCTTAAAGCGATACAGGAAAGATTTGACTGTCTTTGTTAATTTCCCGCTTTCATTCTGAGCTTGGATGTTGAAAAGATCCTGTGCCCTTCTCCAGATGAAAATTTACCGCTGTTTTTCGCAAGGTACGAAATACGCTCAACAAAATCAGCAAGGGAATCATGATGACCCCTTACGATAGAGTATCGGCCATTCTCAGCTAAATGCACACGGCTGGTATCGTCTGTCAATTCATTCCAAAGCTCACTTATCAACCCAATCATGCCTGTGTTACCAAAGCCAGCGGTTTGAACTTGGAAATGAGGTAATGCTATCCAGCAGTGGTAATGAACCTGCATAGCCCTTTCCTTTTCTCGAACCCAACCGTAAGCAAATTTTTTTATTGGTTGTCCATTCCACGCCTTCTTTTTAAAGCGCCCTCTCAATCGTTCAAAAAGATCACTCACTAATCCATTACTTTCCGAAACAGGCATTCCCTCCGGTACTGACAAATCGAACCGGAAAGCAAAAACCTTGCTGTAGTGCGATTGCATTGCATGGATCTGCTTAATGAACGCATCAATGATTTCTTTTCTGATCGGATGATAACCCTTCTTCATCGAATCATAGTTCAAACGGTATACAAGCCCATCAAGTACATATTCAGAGCTATGGATAAGTGAGTAACGACCATCATCACGATGATTGGTTATTTTTTGAACAGCAGGGAAAGGCAGATCTATAGACATACAACTAACACCACATAGCAGATATTAATAATAACCAGTATGAGGGAGAGACTCTTGGGGAGGACCAAGCCCAACAGCTACTGGCATAAATGCGGTGTTAGTAGATAAATAGAAACTCTGAAAAGTTTCCACAGTAAATTTCTTTCACTATACACCACAAAATTATTTATGGCAACGATTTTATGGTGAGGTTAGTTTTTCAAGATGGATCAAGTAAGCCATAGCCTCTTCGCGATTTTTATGGCACATATCGAGTGAAGGGCGCAGACTGCTACACACCGTGGGGCGGTGGATTGACCCAAAGATGTTGCATAGATTATCTTCCGATAACTGTACACATCTTACATTTGCTGGCTTTCCCTGTGGCATCCCTGGGATTGGAGATGAGATGGAAGGAGCAATACAACAAGCCCCACAATCGCTACGACAGTCCATTTAGCCTTCTGTTCAAAATTTAGCTCAATCGTCAACAATAACAGAAAGACACTTCCACAGACAGGTCACTGTTTAGAGGCAACTAAATCAAAATGGGAAATGCTTACTAACCAATTGAAAAATATAAAAATACGCAGTGCTGTCTTTAAGACATCTAGCCTCATCATTTTCTGATGTAGAATTTGTTAGGATTTTCGTTGACTCACATTCTCATGCTACCTATTACATGGAGTTACTATGGGCATTTACGTTAGGAAAAGCATTCGCGTTGGACCGATAAGATTCAACCTATCCAAATCTGGAGTCGGCGCATCTATTGGCATAAAAGGGCTGAGATTCGGTACTGGTCCAAGAGGAAATTACATCCATGTTGGTGCTGGCGGAGTCTATTATCGTGCTTCGCTTTCACCAAGCATGATCCCAGAGAACGGTAAAAAGGTCCAACGTGTACCTAATGAATCCCCAATAGAACATGACACTACACATGCACCTCTCGAGGAAATCGAGTCATCCCATATCTCGGAAATCGTTGATTCAAGTTCCCGAGAACTGCTTGAAGAGTTGAACAACAAACGTAAGAAGTCACAAATATGGCCCTTGGTCATGTGCCTTTCGATTGCGCTGTTACTTTACGGTTTTTCACAGACATGGCCTGAGTGGTGCCTCGCTATAGGCTTTATCGTAGGGGTAGCAATCTCTGTTTTTGCTTACATGTACGATCAGCTAAGAAAGACTACTGTTCTTTTTTATGACTTTGATGATCAAATGATGGCATGTTACCAGCAACTTCATGATAGTGGAGCCAAGCTCGCAAGCTGCTCAAAAGTATGGCATATAGAAGCTTCTGGAGCCGTTTATGACCCCAAGTATCATGCCGGAGCTGGTAACTTACTACGCAGAAAAGTCACCTCAATCAGCAAATCAAAGCCTCCCTTTGTTAAAACAAATATTGAGACGATTGCTATCAATGTCGGTCGCCAAACATTGCATTTTTTTCCAGATAGAGTACTGGTTTATGACCGTGAAGGTGTAGGCGCTGTTGGTTATAACCAGCTATTCGTTAATGTAGGTGATAGTCGATTCATTGAGAGCGAAGGTGTACCTGGAGATGCCATAGTCGTTGGCAGGACATGGAAGTATGTGAACAAGTCTGGAGGCCCAGACAGAAGATTTAAAGACAATTCAGAACTTCCTATATGTCTTTATGAAAACCTTTCGTTTACAAGTCATTCTGGACTAAATGAGTTATTACAACTGTCTAAAACTGGCTATGGAGAAAGCTTTTCACATTCAATTGAAACACTTAGCAAAAAAGTCATTTCTGCTTAGCTATGTCATTTTTTATACTGAGAATAATTGACTGTTAGGCTTGCCTTCAGGCATGCCTGGAATGGGGCTTGAAATGGACGGAGCGGTACAGCACGCGCCGCAATCTGGACGACAATCCATACATGCTCTCTCGGTGGCGAACACCCGTACAGTCGGGCATCGGGCGCACAGTAACACCTTTTGCGTATTGATAGCAAAAGCCACGAATTCCACTTGCCTGAAAGGCCGCGCGCGAGTAATTTGGCGCGATATTTTTTACCTCCCGTAGACAGGATTACTGCAATGCCAAGAGCGAACGAAATTAAGAAAGGTATGGTACTGAATTACAACGGCAAATTGCTGATTGTGAAAGACATCGACATTCAGGCACCAAGCGCCCGTGGTGCAGCGACGCTGTACAAAATGCGTTTCGCCGATGTGCGTACCGGCCTGAAGGTGGAAGAACGTTTTAAAGGTGACGATATCGTTGATACCGTGACCCTGACCCGTCGCTACGTTGATTTCTCCTACATCGACGGCAACGAATACGTGTTCATGGATAAAGAAGATTACACCCCGTACATCTTCACCAAAGATCAGATCGAAGAAGAGCTGCTGTTCATTCCTGAAGGCGGTATGCCAGACATGCAGGTACTGACCTGGGACGGCGTGCTGCTGGCGCTTGAACTGCCGCAGACCGTGGATCTGGAAATCGTTGAAACCGCGCCGGGCATCAAAGGCGCGTCAGCAAGTGCGCGCAACAAACCAGCGACCCTGACCACCGGTCTGGTTGTGCAGGTGCCGGAATATCTCTCCGCTGGCGAGAAGATCCGCATCCATATTGAAGAAAAACGCTATATGGGTCGTGCTGACTGATTATGGCATTTGTCGGGTGGCGGCTTCGCCACCCGACAATTCCGGTTACAGAAGCTCCGGATACTTCGTCATCTTGAGCGCCAGCTCGACCCCTCGCACTTCCGCCATCCCCTTCAGGCGGCCAATCGCCGAATAGCCCGGGTTGGTTTTCTTACGCAGATCGTCCAGCATCTGGTGTCCGTGATCCGGACGGAACGGAATAGGACGCATATCGCCCGCCTGCTTGCGACGCGCCTCTTCAGCCAGAATAGCGTCGACCACCGCCACCATGTTTACGTCGCCACCCAGATGCGCGGCCTCGTGGAAGGTCTTTGGATTCTCCTCCCGGCAGGTCGCACGCAGATGCGTAAAGTGAATACGATCGCCAAAGGTTTCTATCATCCGCACGAGGTCATTATCAGCGCGCACGCCGTAGGAGCCGGTACACATGGTAAAGCCGTTATAGATGCTGTCGACCGTCTCTTTCAGCCATTGCATATCTTCAATCGTAGACACGATACGCGGCAGGCCGAGGATAGGACGCGGCGGATCGTCCGGATGTACCGCCAGACGCACGCCGGCTTCTTCCGCAACCGGCACGATAGCGCGCAGGAAATACGCCATGTTTTCACGCAGCTGCTGCTTATCAATATTGCCGTATTCCGCCAGACGCGCGCGGAACTGGTCCAGCGTGTACCCCTCTTCCGCACCCGGCAGGCCAGCAATGATATTGCGGGTCAGCTTCTCAACGTCCGCTTCACTGGCGGCATTGAACCATTCAAGGGCCTGCTGCTGCTCTTCAGCGGTGTAATCCGCTTCGGCGCCCGGGCGTTTCAGAATGTGCAGCTCAAACGCCGCAAAGGCAATCTGGTCAAAACGCAGCGCTTTCGAGCCGTCCGGCATCTGATATTCCAGGTCGGTACGCGTCCAGTCCAGAATCGGCATGAAGTTATAGCAGACCGTATCAATGCCGCAGGCCGCCAGGTTGCGAATGCTCTGCTGATAGTTTGCAATCCAGGTCCGGTATTCCCCGGAATGGGTTTTGATATCTTCGTGAACCGGAATGCTTTCTACCACAGACCAGGTTAACCCCTTCTCCGCCAGCAGCGCCTGACGCTGTTGAATCTCCTCAACCGGCCATACCTGGCCGTTAGGAATGTGATGCAGCGCCGTGACGACACCCGTTGCGCCAGCCTGACGCACATCATCAAGAGAAACCGGATCGTTCGGCCCGTACCAACGCCAGGTTTGTTCCATTGCCTCATCCTCTCAAGTTGTTATACCAATATGGGTTACTGCAATGACGACTACCATACATGTTTGCCGTGAAGGGTCAACACGCCGCCACACATTGATTGATCAAACTCACAGAACGGGGATATTTACGGCTTACCAATTTTATTTGCTGTCATATAACTTTAGACTGGCATTGTTAATTAATGGTTAATCAGGTGTGTATTTCATGAAGACAATTGCCTCAACCGCCCTTCCAGCCCAGGTTCAACAACCGCGCTACGATCGTCATCAACTGCGCTCCCGCATCGTCCATTTCGGCTTCGGTGCGTTTCACCGCGCGCATCAGGCATTGTTAACAAACCGGGTGCTGAATGAAAAAGGCGGCGACTGGGGAATTTGTGAGATTAGCCTGTTCAGTGGCGACGTGCTGATGAGCCAGCTGCGCGCGCAGGATCACCTGTTTACCGTGCTGGAGAAAGGTGCTGAAGGAAATCAGCCGATTATTGTCGGGGCCGTGCATGAATGCCTGAATGCAAAGCTGGACTCTCTGCCCGCGATAATAGAGAAGTTTTGCGAGCCGCAGGTGGCGATTGTGTCGCTCACCATTACGGAGAAAGGCTACTGCATCGATCCCGCGACCGGTAAGCTGGATTTACAAAACGCCCGGATCGTCCACGATCTGGAAAATCCCGCTGAGCCGCATTCCGCGCCGGGGATCCTGGTCGAAGCCCTTAATCGCCGCCGCGAGCGCGGCTTGCCTGCGTTTACCGTGCTTTCCTGCGACAACATTCCGGACAACGGCCACGTGGTGAAAAATGCGGTGCTTGGCATGGCGCAAAAGCGCTCCCCGGCGCTGGCGGAGTGGATCGAGGGCCACGTGAGTTTTCCGGGAACGATGGTCGACAGAATTGTTCCCGCCGCGACGGAGGCCTCGCTTGCAGAAATCGCCGACGCGCTCGGCGTTGACGATCCGTGCGCCATAAGCTGCGAGCCGTTTATTCAGTGGGTAGTGGAAGATAATTTTGTCGCCGGGCGTCCGGAGTGGGAAGTGGCGGGCGTTCAGATGGTGCAGGACGTTCTGCCCTGGGAGCAGATGAAATTACGCATGCTTAACGGCAGCCACTCTTTCCTGGCGTATCTGGGGTATCTCGCCGGGTACGCGCATATTAATGAATGCATGGAGGACGCCACCTTCCGCGAAGCTGCCCGGCGGCTAATGCTGGATGAACAGGCGCCTACGCTGCGTATAAAGGATGTCGACCTGACTGCCTATGCCGACAGTCTGATTGATCGCTTTGCTAACCCGGCGCTGCAGCACCGTACCTGGCAAATCGCGATGGACGGTAGCCAGAAGCTGCCGCAGCGAATGCTGGATGGCATCCGCGTCCACCTTGAGCGTAAAACAGAATGGCCGCTGCTGGCGCTGGGCGTCGCTGGCTGGATACGCTACGTCAGCGGGTTCGACGAACGCGGCAACGCGATTGACGTTCGCGATCCCCTCAGCGATAAAATCCGCACGATTGTCGAGGCCAGCAGCGACGCCGACCGCGTCAATGCGCTGCTGGGGCTGAGCGAGGTCTTCGGTCACGATCTCGCGCAAAATAGCGTTTTCGCTGAGGCTGTTAGCCAGGCCTACCAGCGCATCACCCGCCGTGGCGCACGCCAGGCTGTTATTGAAACGTTAAATCTTTAGCGATTATTGCGCTTAATGCGAACGGACATTGCCTCCGTTCGCCCTCCCCCTTCTCATTGCGCCCGTTTTTCGCCAGGATAAGAGCATAGTGTTATAGCATCACAATTCTCTTGCGGAGCGCACGTGACCAAAACCAACCTCATCACCGGTTTTCTCGGCAGCGGTAAAACCACCTCTATTCTTCATCTGCTGGCGAATAAAGATCCCGCCGAGAAATGGGCCGTGCTGGTCAATGAATTCGGCGAAGTGGGGATTGATGGCGCGTTGCTATCATCCAGCGGCGCAATGATTAAAGAGATCCCTGGCGGATGCATGTGCTGCGTAAACGGCTTACCGATGCAGGTAGGCCTCAATACGCTGCTGCGTCAGGGCAAACCGGACCGCCTGCTGATTGAACCTACCGGTCTGGGCCACCCGAAGCAGATCCTCGATTTACTGACCGCCCCGGTTTACGAGCCGTGGATCGATCTTCGCGCCACGCTGTGCCTGCTCGATCCGCGTCAGCTTCTGGATGAAAAAGCGGTGGCTAATGAGAACTTTCGCGATCAGCTCGCCGCAGCAGACGTTATTGTCGCCAATAAAGAAGATCGCGCCACGGCGGAAAGCCGGGCCGCGCTGGACGCGTGGTGGCAACATTTCGGCGGCAATCGGACGCGGGTGCAGGCCACTCAGGGGAATATTGATAGCGCCCTGCTGGATCTTCCCCGTCTGAACCTGGCGCAACTCCCGGCCAGCGCAGAGCATGCGCATCACCATTCTGCAAAGCAGGGTCTGGCCGCGCTTAGCCTGCCGGAACACCAGCGCTGGCGTCGTAACCTTAACAGCGGTCAGGGGTATCAGGCCTGCGGATGGATTTTCGATGCCGATACCGTTTTCGATACCATTGGCATCCTTGAGTGGGCCAGGCTTGCGCCGGTCGACCGCGTGAAAGGGATCATGCGCACGCCAGACGGGCTGGTGCGGATCAACCGCCAGGGCGACGATTTCTTTATCGAAACGCAAAACGTCGCGCCACCTGACAGCCGAATAGAGTTAATTAGTGCGGTTAACGCCGACTGGAATGCCCTGCAGTCCAGCCTGTTGAAGCTTCGTTTAAGTTCGGGCGGCTAACGTTGCCCCAGTTTTCACTCAATGCAGAACGTTATGACGACTCGAATTCCCCAGATACTACTGCTTAATGTCGCCGGTCTGGCGCTCTTTTTCTCCTGGTATATCCCGGTGAATCACGGTTTCTGGTTCCCGCTGGATTCATCCCTGTTTCATTTCTTCAACCAGGGGCTGGTGAAGAGTGATGCCTTTCTGTGGCTGGTGGCGATTACCAATAACCGCGCCTTTGACGGCTTTTCCCTGCTGGCCATGGGCTGCCTGATGCTCTCTTTCTGGCTCAAAGAGGATGACACGGGGCGTCGCCGCATCCTGATTATCGGACTGGTGATGCTTCTGGCTGCGGTGATCATTAATCAGCTGGCACAACATCTGATGCCGGTAAAACGTGCAAGTCCTTCGCTCTCTTTCCCGAATATTTATCGCGTGAGTGAACTGCTGCATATTCCAACAAAAGATGCCTCGAAGGACAGTTTCCCGGGCGATCACGGCATGATGCTGCTTATTTTTTCTGGGTTCATGCTGCGCTATTTCGGTAAGAAGGCGTTCGCAATCGCCCTGCTTATTGTGGTGATATTTGCCTTCCCGCGCGTGATGATTGGCGCGCACTGGCTGACGGATATTGTCGTGGGTTCCCTTTCCGCGGTGCTGATTGGTCTGCCGTGGGTTCTGATGACGCCTTTGAGCGATCGCCTAATTACCCTTTTCGATCGCTATCTTCCGCGTAGAAAGCAACAAAAATTGAACAAATAATTACCGTTTTTTAACGTAAACTATCGGGGATCATCACGATCCCTGATAATGCCCTTCCCGCGATCTTTCTGCGCTGTCATATTCTTGTCATCACATTCGTGATAAAAATGAATCAATTGCACGATTACGCGGCGGATCTGCCGCTATTTTGTGCAATGACAAATTTTTACTTTCTGTATCACAATTTCTTATAAAAAAAAGGCTCTTTTTACTCGCAATAGCCCTGGCAATCGGTTAATCTCGAACTCGTTTTGCCCCATGGAGATAATTATTTCGATGGTGAATAATTTTGTGCGCTGCACCACAAATGTCACCAGAAACAATTGTCTCAATGTGAACAGATAATTAGTCTCGTCACGTTTGGCATTTTTATAACGATATTTGTCGTTAAGGACTTCAAGGGAAAATAAACAAAATGGTCAAATCTCAACCGTTTCTGAGATATATCTTACGGGGGATCCCGGCGATAGCAGTCGCGGTACTGTTATCTGCATGTAGTACATCGAACACCGCAAAGAATATGCATCCTGAGACGCGTGTTGTGGGAATGGAAGATTCCTCTTCACTGCAAGCCTCTCAGGATGAATTTGAAAATATGGTACGTAATCTGGACGTGAAGTCCCGCATTATGGACCAGTATGCTGACTGGAAAGGCGTGCGTTACCGTCTTGGCGGCAGCACTAAAAAAGGCATTGATTGTTCCGGCTTTGTACAGCGTACCTTCCGCGAGCAATTTGGGTTAGATCTTCCGCGTTCGACCTACGAACAGCAGGAGATGGGCAAGTCGATTTCACGTACCAAACTGCGCACCGGCGATTTAGTGCTGTTCCGTGCAGGTTCTACCGGTCGACATGTGGGCATCTACATTGGTAATGACCAGTTTGTACATGCCTCCACCAGCAGCGGTGTGACCATTTCCAGCATGAATGAACCGTACTGGAAGAAGCGCTACAACGAAGCGCGCCGCGTACTGACCCGCAGTTAATATGATAATTGTATCGTTGGTTATCCCTTGGCTGGCGATACAATAAAAAAAAGCACTGCTTCGGCGGTGTTTTTTTTTGCCCGTTACAATGAATACAATCAGCGGCAATTCAGGAACCACGACGTTTATGCTCACCCGCTACTTCTCCAGTCATCGAAAGATACTGTTCCTCAGTATCATTACCGGCCTGATCGCCGCCCTGCTCCTGGGTTCATTGCAATTTTTCTGGAGCTACCACAAGCGGGAAATCCGATTCGATACGTTGATCATGGATGTGCGCATCTACATGGAGAGCTATTTTGACGAGCTGAAAGCCTCCATCGACGTGCTGCAGCCGCTGACGCTCAATAATTGCCAGGACGTTAACGCGGAGCTGACCTCACGCGCGGCCTTCAGCCTCAACGTACGCGCCTTCCTGCTGGTCAGAGACAAAATGGCGTTCTGCTCGTCAGCCACAGGACCAATGAATGCCCCGATGGAGGAGCTGATACCCGAGCTGCACATCAACAAGCAGGTTGATATCGCACTGCTCCCCGGCACGCCCATGCTGCCCAATAAGCCCGCGATTGCCATCTGGTATCGTAATCCGCTTGTGAAGGACGGCGGCGTATTCACCTCGGTGAATCTCAACCTGACGCCTTACCTGCTTTACACCGCGCGCCAGGACGAGTTTGCAGGCATCGCGATCGTCATCGGCGATAATGCGTTATCCACTACCTCAAGCGCCCTCGTCAAAGCGAAGGATTTACATGAAAAGCCGGCGCGCACCGCGACGCTCAAAGACGTTCCTCTGACCATCAACCTGTACGCCGAGGAGTGGACGACCGATGAGATACTTTACGCCCTGTTCTTCGGGCTGGTGTGCGGGATTGCGGCAGGGTCGCTTAACTTCTACATCCTCACGACGCGTCTCAATCCGGGCAAAGAGATTCTGAGCGCCATCAAGCGCGGCCAGTTTTATGTGGTTTATCAGCCCGTTGTAGACGCCAAATCGCTAAGGATGACCGGGCTTGAAGTGCTGATGCGCTGGAAGCACCCGACCATGGGTGAGATCCCGCCGGACGCCTTTATCAATTTTGCCGAAGCGCAGAAGCTGATTGTTCCGCTCACGCTGCATCTTTTTGACCTGATTATTCACGATGCGCCAGTGCTACAGACCGTGCTGCCGCCGGGTGCCAAAGTGGGCATTAATATCGCGCCGGGGCATCTGCATGCGGAAAGTTTCAAAGACGATATGCGCACCTTCAAAGCCCTGCTGCCGCCTGATTACTTCCAGATCGTACTGGAAATTACCGAGCGCGATATGCTGAACCATCGGGAAGCTAACAGCCTCTTCGAATGGCTGCATAACGAAGGGTTTGAAATTGCCATCGACGATTTCGGCACCGGCCACAGCGCGCTGATTTATCTTGAACATTTCACCATGGACTACCTGAAAATCGACCGTGGCTTTGTCAACGCCATTGGCACAGAAACCGTGACCTCCCCGGTGCTGGATGCCGTACTGACGCTGGCAAGACGACTGAATATGTCGACCGTTGCGGAAGGGGTGGAAACACCGGAACAGGTGGCCTGGCTGCGCGAGCATGGGGTTAATTATCTGCAGGGTTACTGGATTAGCCGCCCGATGCCGCTGGAGCAGTTCCGCACGTGGCAAAATACAGTGTCGCCTGACGGGGAATAATTTCACATTGCCCGTGGCGTCACTTATTATTCAGCTTAACTGAGCCGGTCTGTAAAAGAGGGAGCCGCCGCGAGATGTTTATGCGCTTTATGTTGCTTTGGTTGGCAGTCGTGAGCCTGTCCAGCCAGGCGCAAACCATCAAAGAGAACATCGCGTTCGCCGTGATTGGCGAGCCAAAATACGCGGTCAATTTTACGCACTTCGATTACGTCAATCCTGCCGCCCCTAAGGGTGGAAAGGTCACGCTCTCGGCTACGGGAACGTTCGACAACTTTAACCGCTTCGCCCTGCGCGGCGTGGCCGCGGCGCGAACGGAATCGCTCTATGACACGCTTTTTGTCACGTCGGATGATGAACCCGGCAGCTATTACCCGCTGATTGCCGATAACGTGCGCTATGCGGATAACTTCGCCTGGGCCGAAATTACCCTAAACCCCAGGGCCCGCTTTCACGACGGCACGCCGGTCAAGGCCAGCGACGTCGCTTTTACGTTTCATAAATTTATGACCGAAGGCGTTCCCCAGTTCCGCATTGTGTATAAAGGCGCAACGGTGCGCGCCATTGCGCCCCTCACCGTACGCATTGAGCTGAGCGAACCGAACAAAGAGAATATGCTTAGCCTGTTCTCGCTGCCGGTTATGCCTGAATCGTTCTGGAAAAACCATAAGTTAAGTGACCCGCTCTCCACGCCGCCGCTGGCCGGTGGCCCTTACCGCATTACCGACTGGCGCATGGGGCAGTACGTGGTCTATTCCCGCGTGAAAGATTACTGGGCGGCTAACCTGCCGGTAAACCGCGGGCGCTGGAATTTCGACACCCTTCGCTATGACTACTACCTCGACGATAACGTGGCGTTTGAAGCGTTCAAGGCCGGTGCCTTCGATTTACGCGTGGAGAACAGCGCCAAAAACTGGGCGACCCGCTATATCGGCAAAAACTTCACGAAAGGCTACATCGTCAAAGACGAGCACAAAAACGAATCCGCCCAGGACACGCGCTGGCTGGCGTTTAATATTCAGCGCCCGGTATTTACCGACCGCCGCGTTCGGGAAGCCATTTCCCTGGCCTTCGATTTTGAATGGATGAACAAAGCCCTGTTTTACGGGGCGTACAGCCGCGCGAACAGCTATTTCCAGAACACCGAATATGCCGCGCGCGACTACCCTAAAGCCGACGAACTGCTCCTGCTGGCGCCGCTGAAAGCGGAAGTGCCGCCGGAGGTGTTTACCACGGTGTTTCAGCCGCCCGCTTCAAAGGGTGACGGCTACGACCGCGACAACCTGCTGAAGGCCAGCAAGCTGCTGGATGAGGCAGGCTGGCAGCTGAAGAACCAGAAACGCGTCAATGCGAAAACCGGCAAGCCTTTAAGCTTTGAACTGCTGCTCTCCTCCGGCGGCAACGATCAGTGGGTGCTGCCGTTTAAGCACAACCTTGCGCGGCTGGGGATCACCATGAACATTCGCCAGGTCGATAACGCGCAGATCACCAACCGCATGCGCAGCCGCGATTACGACATGATGCAACGCCTGTGGCCCGCACAGCCGTGGCCCAGCTCGGATCTGCAAATCTCCTGGGCCTCCAGCTACATCGACTCCTCGTACAATGCGCCAGGCGTAAAAAGCCCGGCGATTGATGCCCTGATTGCGAAAATTGTGGCGGCGCAGGGCGATAAAGATAAGCTCTTGCCGCTTGGTCGCGCCCTCGACAGGGTGTTAACCTGGAACTACTACATGCTGCCCATGTGGTATATGGGCGAAGACCGCCTTGCGCGCTGGGACAAGTTCTCCGTGCCTGCCGTGCGCCCTGTCTATTCTCTGGGCTTTGACACCTGGTGGTATGACGTGAATAAAGCCGCCAGACTGCCCGCCGAGCGGCGATAAGGAATTATCATGGGTGCCTATTTAATACGCCGTCTTCTGCTGGTCATTCCCACGCTGTGGGCCATTATCACCATTAACTTTTTTATCGTGCAAATTGCCCCGGGCGGGCCGGTCGACCAGGCCATTGCCGCCATTGAGTTTGGCAACAGCGGCGGCATGCCCGGCGGCGGCGGAGAAGGCATGGGCGCCAGCCATGCGCGAACCGGCGTGGGGAATATCAGTGAAAGCCACTACCGCGGCGGGCGCGGGCTGGATCCTGAAGTGATCGCCGAGATCACCCATCGCTACGGCTTTGATAAGCCGATACACGAGCGCTATTTCAAGATGCTCTGGGATTATATCCGCTTTGATTTTGGCGATAGCCTGTTCCGCAGTGCGTCCGTATTAACGTTGATCAAGCAAAGCCTGCCGGTTTCGGTCACGCTGGGGCTGTGGGGGACGCTGATTATCTATCTGGTCTCTATACCGCTCGGGATCCGAAAAGCGGTGCATAACGGCAGCCGCTTCGATATCTGGAGCAGCACCTTCATCATCATCGGCTATGCTATTCCGGCGTTTCTGTTTGCCGTTCTGCTGATTGTCTTCTTTGCCGGAGGCAGCTATTTCGACATCTTCCCGCTGCGGGGGCTGGTCTCCGCCGATTTCAGCACGCTGCCGTGGTACCAGAAAATCACCGACTATCTCTGGCATATCACGCTGCCGGTGCTGGCGACGGTGATCGGCGGGTTTGCCGCCCTGACCATGTTGACCAAAAACGCCTTTCTCGATGAAATCCGCAAGCAGTATGTCGTGACCGCCCGCGCCAAAGGGGTCAGCGAGAAGCAGATTATGTGGAAACACGTTTTCCGCAACGCCATGCTGCTGGTGATTGCCGGATTTCCAGCCACGTTCATCAGCATGTTTTTTACCGGCTCGCTGCTGATTGAGGTGATGTTCTCGCTCAACGGTCTCGGCCTGCTGGGCTACGAAGCCACCGTATCGCGCGATTATCCGGTAATGTTTGGCACGCTCTATATTTTCACCCTGATTGGCCTGCTGCTGAATATCATCAGCGATATCAGCTATACGCTGGTCGATCCCCGAATTGATTTTGAGGGCCGCTGATGTCGCGTTTAAGCCCCGTTAACCAGGCCCGCTGGGCCCGTTTTCGCCATAACCGCCGCGGCTACTGGTCGCTGTGGATTTTTGCTGTCCTGTTTGTCCTGAGCATGTGTTCGGAGCTGATCGCCAACGACAAACCGTTGCTGGTGCACTTTAACGACCGCTGGTACGTGCCGGTACTGGCTAACTACAGTGAAAGCGACTTCGGCGGCCCGTTTGCCACCCCGGCGGAGTACCAGGATCCGTGGCTGCGTCAGCAGATCGAACAGCACGGCTGGGCCCTCTGGGCTCCGGTGCGCTTTGGCGCCAACAGCATTAACTTCGCGACCACAACCCCCTTCCCTTCTCCGCCCTCTGCGCAAAACTGGCTGGGAACAGACGCCAACGGCGGCGACGTGCTGGCGCGCATCCTCTACGGTACGCGGATTTCTATTCTCTTTGGACTGATGCTGACCGTCTTCTCCAGCGTAATGGGCGTAGTGGCCGGCGCCGTTCAGGGCTACTACGGCGGAAAAATTGACCTGTGGGGGCAGCGTATCATCGAAGTCTGGTCCGGTATGCCAACGCTGTTTCTGATCATTCTGCTTTCCAGCGTGGTACAGCCGGGCTTCTGGTGGCTGCTGGGCATCACCGTTCTGTTCGGCTGGATGGCGCTGGTGGGCGTGGTGCGGGCAGAGTTTCTGCGCACCCGTAATTTCGACTATATTCGCGCCGCGCAGGCGTTAGGCGTGAGCGATCGCGCAATCATCTTCCGCCATATGCTTCCCAATGCGGTAGTGGCGACCCTCACCTTCCTGCCCTTTATTCTGTGCAGCTCCATCACCACCCTCACCTCGCTGGACTTTCTGGGCTTCGGCCTGCCGCTGGGGTCGCCGTCGCTCGGCGAACTGCTGCTGCAGGGCAAGAACAACCTGCAGGCGCCGTGGCTGGGCATCACCGCCTTTCTTTCCGTGGCCGTGCTGCTTTCGCTGCTGATTTTTATTGGCGAAGCCGTGCGCGATGCCTTCGATCCCAACAAGGCGGTATAAGATGACGCAGCCTCTTCTCAGTATTGATCGCCTGTCGATTGCCTTCTCGAAGCAGGGCGAGACCCGTACCGTGGTCACCGACCTGTCGCTGCAGATCCAGCGCGGTGAAACGCTGGCGCTGGTGGGTGAATCCGGTTCGGGCAAGAGCGTCTCGGCGCTCTCCATCCTGCGTCTGCTGCCCTCCCCGCCCGTGAGCTATCCGCAAGGGGATATTCTGTTCCACGGCAGTTCGCTGCTGCACGCTGATGAACATACCCTGCGCGGTATTCGCGGCAATAAGATTGCCATGATCTTCCAGGAGCCGATGGTGTCGCTCAACCCACTGCATACGCTGGAAAAACAGCTCTATGAAGTGCTGTCACTTCATCGGGGGATGCGCAAAGAGGCCGCGCGGGGCGAAATTCTGGATTGTCTGGAACGTACAGGCATACGCAACGCGGCCAAACGGCTGAATGATTTTCCGCATCAGCTCTCCGGCGGCGAACGCCAGCGGGTAATGATTGCCATGGCCCTGCTCACGCGCCCCGAACTGTTGATTGCCGACGAGCCGACGACGGCGCTGGACGTCACGGTGCAGGCGCAAATTCTGACGCTCTTGAGGGAGCTGCGTGACGAGCTGGACATGAGCCTGCTGTTTATCACGCACAACCTGAGCATCGTGAAAAAGCTGGCCGACAGCGTCGCGGTCATGCAAAACGGACGCTGCGTTGAACAGAATACCGCGTCCACGCTGCTGAACGCGCCGCAGCATCCCTATACGCAGCGCCTGCTCGACAGCGAACCTTCCGGCGACCCGGTGCCTCTCACGGCAGACAGCACACCGCTGCTGCGCGTCGATGATTTATCCGTCTCGTTCCCGATCCGCAAAGGCGTTCTGCGGCGCATCGTTGACCAGAACCCGGTGCTGAAAAATATCCGCTTCTCGCTGCGACCGGGTGAATCCCTGGGGCTGGTGGGCGAATCCGGTTCGGGGAAAAGCACTACCGGTCTGGCGCTGCTGCGCTTAATTGCCTCTCAGGGCGAGATCCTGTTTGACGATATGCCGCTGCACCGCTGGAACCGCCGCCAGATGCTGCCCGTGCGGCCCCGCATGCAGGTGGTATTTCAGGATCCCAACTCCTCGCTTAACCCGCGCCTCAGCGTGTTGCAGATTATCGAAGAGGGCCTGCGCGTTCACCAGCCTGGCCTGAGTGCGCAACAGCGGGAACAGGAGGTTATGCAGGTGATGGCGGAAGTGGGCTTAGATCCCGACACTCGCCACCGCTACCCTGCGGAATTTTCCGGCGGACAGCGCCAGCGTATCGCCATCGCCCGCGCGCTGATCCTGAAACCGGAGCTGATTATTCTGGATGAACCGACCTCGTCTCTGGACAGAACCGTACAGGCGCAGATCCTGGCGCTACTCAAAGGGCTACAGGAAAAGCACCGGCTGGCCTATATCTTTATCAGCCATGATCTACAGGTGGTTCGGGCGCTATGCCATCAGGTGATTGTGCTACGACAGGGTGAGGTGGTCGAACAGGGTGATTGCCAGCGCGTATTTACTGCGCCAACGCAGAGCTACACGCGCCAGCTGCTCGCGGCAGACTAGCGCTTAAAACGGATACTGGCCGGAGAAAGGTTCAGCAATCGCAACACCAAAGTTTTTCAGGCGGCAGGTCGCGGCGAATTCGTCCTGGCTTTTGACGAACAGGCACGGCTCCCCTTCGCACTCCAGTACGGAGCTGTCCACTTCGATATCCGTCAGGGCCTGGCTGAGACGCTCCATCACCCGCCACGCATTTTCGTCGCTCGGGCTCAGCAGCTTGAGCGCCACCAGGCAATTCTCACAGCCCGCGACGCTTTGCGGAATCGGTTCAACTTTCGAACCTGCAAAACCCGCCGACCAGCGATAGCTCTGGGGCAAGCGATGGACAATGGAGAGTTGTAATGTATTCACGTTCGTTCCCCGGAAGCAAAATTTACTTCACAATTTATTTACATTTATAGTAACACATCATCGCCAACCTGCACTATTCAGCGCTTTTTTATCGGTATCGAGGCTCGCGTCGGCGCTATATGTACCCGTTTCTGCGATCTAACTCAACCTTTTTGAATACAATGATGTGACTTTTTACATAAATAGATTTTACATAAAATAAACAAACACGGAATAAACGAACGCGAGTTTGGTTGATATGCGTCAACAAAAAAGGCCCTTTCGGGCCTTATCTGCGCGTTAGTGCGCCGCTTTTCGCGGCCGGCTGGCGTAAAGACAGAAAAGCACAGAGCTGGTTGCGCAAAAAGCCATCGCCCACAGCATAGGCCAGGCCGTAGTAAAGGTCGCCATAGAGAGTAACGCCCCGACGATGGCACCAATCCCGAAGCGGAAGGTTCCCGCCAGTGACGATGCGGTTCCCGCCATGTGCGGGAATTCGTCGAGGATCACCGCCATCGCATTGGACGAGATCATCGACACGCAGCCGACAAAGGCCGCCACGCCGATCACCAGCGCCCAGAAGCCCACGTCCAGAAACGCGCTCACCACCAGCCAGACCGCCATCACAAACTGGATCCACAGCCCGGCGCGGAACATGTTCAGCGCGCCCACCCGCCGGACAAAGCGGCTGTTAATGATGGTCAGGACAAACAGGAAGACGATATTGAGCGCAAAATAATAGCCAAAGTGCTGCGGCGAAACGTGGTTCAGCTCGATATAGACAAACGGCCCGGCACTCAGGAAGGAGAACATTCCGGCGAAGCTGAACCCGCTCGCCAGCATATAGCTCAGCACCCGCTTGTGGCGAAACAGCGAGGCAAAGTTGCCTATCGTGGTTCGAATATGAAATTTCTGGCGGCGCTCGACGGGCAGCGTTTCATCAATAAAGAAGAAAATCATCGCCGAGGCCAGCAGCGCGGCCAGCGCCAGGATCCAGAAAATCGCGTGCCAGCTAAACCACACCAGCACCGCACCACCGGCCATCGGTGCCACCAGCGGCGCAATCGTCGTCACCAGCATGACGAACGACATCATGCGGGAGAACTCTTCTTTCGGGTAGATATCACGCATCAGGGCGTTGATCACCACGCTCGCGGCAGCGGCGGCCAACCCGTGCAGGAAGCGCATGATAATCAGCTGATCGATACTCTGCGCCAGCGCACAGGCGACCGCTGCGGCCGCAAAGACCAGCGTCCCGCCAAGAATAACCGGCTTACGCCCCAGGCTGTCGGCCATTGGGCCATACAGCAGCTGTCCGAGCGCGAAACCGAGAATATAGGTGCTGAGCGTCATCTGCGCGCTGCCTGCCGGTACGCCAAACTGGGCGGAAATCACCGGCAGCGCAGGCAGATACATGTCGATAGACAGCGGCATCAGCATCGCCAGCAGGCCAAGAATGAAGACAATTTTGAACGACGAGTGTGGCCTGGTGGTCACAGGGTTCTCCTGAAATTAGTGAGAAGGCAGACCGACGCTGGCAATCTCTTCTTCCGTCAGCGGACGATATTCACCGGGCGCCAGGTCGGGATCGAGCGCAATCGCACCGATGCGTTCACGGTGCAGGCCCACAACGTGGTTACCCACGGCGGCAAACATGCGTTTCACCTGATGGTAGCGTCCTTCGCTGATGGTCAAACGGACTTCCGTCGGGGTGATGACCTCAAGCACGGCGGGTTTGGTCAGATCCTTTTCATTATGCAGCTGAACGCCTTTCGCGAATTGCTCTGCCGTGTCATCCGCAACCGGTGACTCCAGCGTGACCAGATAGGTTTTCTCGCAGTGGTGGCGCGGGGAAGTGATGCGATGCGACCACTGACCGTCGTCGGTCATCAGCACCAGACCGGTGGTATCGATGTCGAGGCGGCCTGCGGCATGCAGCTTGTGCGCCACCGGCTCGTCGAGGAAATAGAGCACCGTCGGGTGATCCGGATCGTCCGTTGAGCAGACATAGCCTTCCGGCTTATTGAGCATGAAATAGCGGGGACCGTGCTGCTGGGTCAGCGGATTGCCGTCGTACTCAACCTGATGGTCAGGCTGCAGTTTGAACGCGCTGTCTCGCACAATGTCGCCATCCACGGTAACGCGGTTGGCGCGAATTTCACGCCCGGCAATAGCGCGGCTTACGCCGAGTTGCTGAGCGATAAACTTATCAAGTCGCATGAAATCTTTTTAGCCTTAATGGTGCTGGATGTCGGACCGTGCGTCCGAAAAAAGAAGCAGTCAGGAACGGTTCAGTATAATGGTCTGGTTGCGCCACTCAAGGGAAAAAGTTTCGTGGCATACTATATGCGGATTAACGAAACCGAGACCCCATGACTTTTACACTTCGTCCCTATCAGCAGGAAGCCGTTGACGCGACGCTCGCCTGGTTCCGTAAACACCGAGAACCGGCGGCCATTGTCCTCCCGACCGGTGCAGGCAAGAGCCTGGTCATTGCCGAACTGGCGCGCCTGGCGCGTGGTCGCGTGCTGGTATTGGCCCACGTCAAAGAGCTGGTGGCGCAAAACCATGCCAAATATTGTGCGCTGGGGCTGGAAGCCGACATTTTCGCCGCCGGGCTGAAGCGCAAAGAGAGCCACGGCAAAGTGGTTTTCGGCAGCGTACAGTCGGTGGCCCGCAACCTGGATCTGTTCCGCAGCGAGTTTTCGCTGCTGATTGTCGACGAATGTCACCGCATCAGCGATGACGACGACAGCCAGTATCAGCAAATCCTCACTCACCTTAAAGAGGTGAACCCTCACTTACGCCTGCTCGGCCTGACGGCAACCCCGTTTCGTCTGGGCAAAGGCTGGATCTACCGCTTTCATTATCACGGCATGGTGCGCGGCGACGAGAAAGCGCTGTTCAGCGACTGTATCTATGAACTTCCGCTGCGCTACATGATTAAGCACGGCTATCTGACGCCGCCCGAGCGGCTGGATATGCCGGTCGTGCAGTACGATTTCAGCCGCTTACAGGCGCAGAGCAACGGGCTGTTCAGCGAGGCGGATCTTAACCATGAGCTGAAAAAACAGAAGCGGATCACGCCGCATATCATCAGCCAGATTGAAGAGTTCGCGCAAACGCGTAAAGGGGTGATGATTTTTGCTGCCACCGTCGAACACGCGCGCGAAATCACGGGACTGCTACCCGCTGACGACGCAGCGCTGATCACTGGCGAAACGCCCGGCCCGGAGCGCGACAGGCTGATTGAGGCTTTCAAAGCCCAGCAGTTCCGCTACCTGGTGAATGTCTCCGTATTAACCACCGGGTTTGACGCCCCGCACGTCGATCTGATTGCGATTCTGCGCCCGACGGAATCCGTCAGCCTGTATCAGCAGATTGTCGGCCGTGGCCTGCGCCTGGCGCCGGGCAAAACCGACTGCCTGATACTGGATTACGCCGGCAACCCGCACGATCTGTACTCCCCGGAAGTGGGCGCGCCAAAAGGCAAAAGCGACAACGTGCCAGTACAGGTGTTTTGCCCGGCCTGCGGCTTTGCCAACACCTTCTGGGGAAAAACCACCGCCGACGGCACGCTGATTGAACACTTTGGCCGCCGCTGTCAGGGCTGGTTTGAGGATGATGAGGGGCATCGCGAGCAGTGCGATTTCCGCTTCCGCTTCAAAAACTGCCCGCAGTGCAACGCCGAAAATGACATCGCCGCCCGCCGTTGCCGCGAGTGCGACACGGTGCTGGTGGATCCGGACGACATGCTGAAAGCGGCGCTGAAGCTTAAAGATGCGCTGGTGCTGCGCTGCTCCGGCATGGCGCTGCAGCCCGGCGCGGATGAAAAAGGCGAGTGGCTGAAAATCACCTATTACGACGAGGATGGCGCTGACGTCAGCGAACGGTTCAGGGTTCAGACGCCTGCCCAGCGCACGGCATTTGAGCAGCTGTTTATCCGGCCACATACCCGCACGCCTGGCGTGCCGCTGCGCTGGATAACCGTGGCGGATATCGTGCATCAGCAGGCGCTGCTGCGCCACCCCGACTTCGTGGTCGCCCGTAAGAAAGGCCAGTTCTGGCAGGTTCGCGAGAAGGTCTTTGACTATGAAGGTCGCTTCCGTCGGGCAAATGAATTGCGCGGTTAACGGGACTTTTCATTGATGTGCGGGGCATTTGAGTATAAAATGCCGCCCGCTTCACATCCGTGGGGCAGAACACTCACCTGCTGCTGGGTCGCCTGTAGTAGGGTTTTAAATACAGAGAGAAATCAATGTTCACTATCGAAGCAGAAGTACGTAACGTGCAGGGTAAGGGTGCGAGCCGCCGCCTGCGTAACGCTAACAAGTTCCCGGCTATCGTTTACGGTGGCGAAGCTGCTCCAGTTGCTATCGAACTGGATCACGACAAAGTGTGGAACATGCAGACTAAAGCTGAGTTCTACAGCGAAGTTCTGACCATCGTTGTTGGCGGTAAAGAAGAAAAAGTGAAGGTTCAGGCTGTTCAGCGTCACGCGTTCAAGCCAAAACTGACTCACATCGACTTCGTTCGCGCGTAATCGCAAACCTGTCGAGAAAACCCCGCTTCGGCGGGGTTTTTTTATGGCTGCTATTTACCGCCAGACGTGCGGCGCTGAAGCTGATCGCGCAGGTTCGGCGGCGTACCTTTGATGGTCAGGGTATCGGTGGCCGGATCCCAGAAGATGCGTTCCCCCAACAGCATGGCGTCAAAGTTGATGGTTAACCCACCGCCGCTGCCGGCAAATTTGGTTAACTGACGCAGCGTGCTGCGATCCGCCGGGAAGCTCTCCTCAAGCTCATAGCCCTTCTCCGCGGTGAATTCCTGGAAGCTCACTTCGCTGACGCCCGCCAGCTCTTTTGACAGGGACTCCAGCTCAATCTCTTCCCCGGCCTGCAACTGCTCGTTGCAGTAGCTGTAAACCTGCTGACGTACGGTCTGGCGTTCAGATTTATCGAGCTGCGCTTCCGCCGTGAAGTCATCAACGGCCTGCAGCAGCCCTTTGTTCTGCGCTTTGGCGTTCAGGCCTTCGCTGGCACCGAGGAAGTCCATAAAGAAATCCGCCACTTTGCGGCCCACCCGCCCCTTCAGGAAGGTGAGGTAGCGGGTCGACTCCGGGTTAGTTTCCCACTCGGTCAAATCAATACGCGCCACAATATCCGCATGGTTGATATCCAGATAGTGCGTTGAGCTGATGTCCAGCTGCTCGTTCACGCGCATGCTGCTTAAGTTATTCAGCACGGTAACCAGCAGGTACTCGACCGCCAGGTAACGATAGTGGCAGAACAGGACAATACCGCCGTCGGCGAACGGATATTTCGCCAGCTCGTCGCGCAGACGCCCGGTTGCCGCGCGGCTAAACGCCAGGAAATCCTCTTCACCCTGACGCTGCAGGCGCAGGCTATCGGCCAGCTCACTCTCTTCGCTGAACAGACCATAGGCTTTATTTTTAGCGCTGTAGACGCGATGCAGCTCTGCCATCATTTCCACAACGGTTGCCGTGGGTTCCAGTAACGAATCGCGTAGCACCACTTCAAGGGTTTGCTCATCACGCTTGATAAGCTGGTGCAAGGCAATCTGGTTGATTTCCAGACTCATGATAAACTCTCCTTTTAGACCGGGCGGTATTCAACCACCACCAGGACATGTGTGCAACAACAGATAAAAAAGGGGAAAAAAAGCTGTTGCTACGGTAATATGTTGCCCTTTCATCAACAAACTGATTTTGATTTATGCCACAACATTCCCGCTACAGTGATGAACACGTTGAACAACTGCTCAGTGAGCTGGTCAACGTACTGGAAAAACATAAAACGCCGACCGATCTCTCCCTGATGGTTTTGGGAAATATGGTCACCAACCTTATCAACACCAGCGTTGCTCCGGCTCAGCGTCAGGCGATCGCCAAATCTTTCGCCCAGGCGTTACAGTCATCCGTCAGCAACGACCAGGCCCATTAAGGGAAACGAACAACAGTTTATGGTGACGAATCGTCAGCGCTACCGTGAAAAAGTCTCCCAGATGGTCAGTTGGGGACACTGGTTTGCCCTGTTCAACATTCTGCTAGCGACGGTAATTGGCTGTCGTTATCTGTTTGTCGCAGACTGGCCCACAACGCTAACCGGGCGTATCTACTCCTGGATAAGCGTTGTTGGTCACTTTAGCTTTTTGGTATTCGCCACCTATCTGCTGATCCTGTTTCCTCTGACGTTTATCGTCATGTCGCAGCGTTTGATGCGGTTCTTGTCCGCAATCCTTGCGACGGTGGGGATGACGCTGCTGCTTATCGACAGTGAAGTGTTCACCCGGTTCCACCTGCATCTCAACCCTATCGTCTGGGAACTGGTGATCAACCCCGACCAGAACGAAACGGCCCGCGACTGGCAGCTGATGTTCATCAGCGTTCCGGTGATCCTGTTGATCGAGATGCTGTTTGCCACCTGGAGCTGGCAAAAGCTCCGCAGCCTGACCCGACGCCGCCATTACGCGAAGCCCGTCGCCGCGCTCTTTTTCGTCTCATTTATCAGTTCGCACCTCATGTATATCTGGGCGGATGCGAACTTCTATCGCCCTATTACCATGCAGCGCGCTAACCTGCCGCTCTCTTATCCGATGACGGCCCGTCGTTTCCTTGAGAAACACGGCCTGCTTGATGCCCAGGAGTACCAGCGCCGTCTGGTCGAACAGGGCAATCCGGAAGCGGTTAGCGTGCAGTATCCACTGAGCGATCTGCGCTATCGCGATATGGGTCGCGGGCAAAACGTCCTGCTGATTACCGTCGATGGCCTCAACTATTCTCGTTACGAGAAGCAGATGCCTGCGCTGGCCGATTTCGCGAGTCAGAACGTATCGTTTACCCAACATATGAGTTCAGGTAACTCAACCGATGCAGGTATCTTTGGCCTGTTCTATGGCATTTCTGCCGGATACATGGACGGCGTGCTGTCTGCGCGCATTCCTGCGGCGCTGATCACCGGGCTTAATCAGCAGGGCTATCAGTTAGGGCTGTTCTCATCGGACGGCTTCAACAGTTCACTGTACCGCCAGGCGCTGCTCTCTGATTTCTCACTGCCTGCCGCGCAGAGCCAGTCTGATGCCCAGACCGCAAACCAGTGGATAAACTGGCTGCAGCGCTACGCGCAGGAAGATAACCGCTGGTTCTCGTGGGTGGCCTTTAACGGCACAACGCTTAACGACAGCAACCAGGCAGGCTTTGCGCGCCGCTACGGCCGCGCGGCCAGCGATGTTGACGCACAGATTGGCCGCGTGCTTGACGCGCTACGTGAATCAGGCAAGCTTGATAACACGGTCGTGATCGTGACCGCGGGGCATGGCGTACCGTTAGGCGACGAGACGAAGAGCATGAGCTGGTCACGTCCAAACCTGCATGTTCCGCTGGTGATCCACTGGCCGGGAACGCCGGCGCAGCGCATCAATATGCTCACAGAACATAAAGACGTCATGACGACCCTGATGCAGCGCCTGCTGCACGTCAGTACGCCAGCAAACGAGTATTCGCAGGGGCAGGATCTCTTCAGCGCCACGCGCCGCCATAACTGGGTGACTGCAGCTGACGGTAACACGCTGGTGGTGACCACGCCGAAGCTGACGCTGGTGCTGAACAGCAACGGGAACTATCAGACCTATAATCTGCAGGGTGAACGGCTGAAGGACCAGAAACCACAGCTGAGCCTGCTGTTACAGGTTCTGACGGATGAGAAGCGCTTCATCGCTAACTGATTAATAATAAACCAGTTAGCGACGGATTCCCTTGCATTCGAAACGGAATCGAGTAGTATTCTTTCTATGCGTCGGCACGTAGCGCAGCCTGGTAGCGCACCGTCATGGGGTGTCGGGGGTCGGAGGTTCAAATCCTCTCGTGCCGACCAAAAACACATTGAAAACCAGCCTTTTACGGCTGGTTTTTTATTTTGCCTCGTCCGGTGTTTTGCGCAGGTACATCAGCGTAACAAGACAAATCACGGCTCCGGCATAAAACGTATATTCCGCGCCAAACGTTTCCCAGATGGCCCCGGCGCCCAGGCTGGCGACTAACAATCCCACGCCGCTGACCAGACTAAAAATGCCGTAGGCGGTACCGCGCAGATCCGCAGGAGCTGTTTTTGCGATCATTGCCGCCAGCAGCCCCTGCGTCATCCCCATATGCACTCCCCAAAGCGCAACGCCCAGAAGCATTCCAGCCCAGTGGGTGCTTAGCGCCAGCACAATATCTGCCCCAATCAGCATCACCAGGCCCCACTGCAGTAGTCGGGTGTGGCTCATCCCGTCCGATAACTTGCCAAACGGATAGGCTGACAGGAAATAGAGCAAATTCATGGCCACCATCACCAGCGGGATCAGCGCCAGCGGCACCCCCGACTGCTGTGCGCGCAGGACAAGAAAGGCTTCACTGAAACGTGCGAGCGTGAAGATGGCGCCCAGGCCAATAACCCACCAGCAGCCTTTCCCGAGACGCCTGAGGTTCTCTTTTTTGATGGGGTTCGTGCGTTTATGTTCGACGGGCGTTTTCGGCTCATGCAGGCCGAAAAAAAGCAGTGCAACGGCGAGGACGCCGGGGATCACCGCGATCCAGAAAATCGTGCGGAAATCATCGTTCCACAGTAGCATTAAGCCTACGGCCAGCAGCGGCCCGAGAAATGCGCCGACGGTATCCATCGACTGACGCAGCCCAAAGGCCGCGCCGCGAAGTTCCGGCGGCGTAACGTCAGCGACCAGCGCATCGCGCGGCGCGCCCCGGATCCCCTTCCCTACCCGGTCGATTAAGCGTGCCCCCAGAATCATGCCCGACGAAGAGGCGATAGCGAACAACGGCTTACTCAGCGCGCCAAGACCGTAGCCCAGCACCGCCAGTCCTTTACGTTTACCCAGGTAGTCACTGATGGCACCGGAAAAAACTTTGATAAACAGCGCGGTGGCTTCAGCCAGGCCTTCAATCAAGCCAATGAAAATCACGCTGGCTCCCAGCGTCGTGACCATAAACAGCGGCAGCAGGCTGTGAATGATCTCCGAGGAGATATCCATCAGCATACTGACCCCACCCACAACCCAGACGCCTTTCGGGATCCGGCTGAGCGTTGCAAACCGGGATAACATTGAACATCTCCTGCTTTATGTCGAACGACCTTGTTCGACACAGAATACCCTGGAAATGCGAATAAATATCATCACACATAAAAAAGCCAGCCCGCAGGCTGGCTTCTTATAGCAGGTGAATGCTCAGTGTTTTTCACGTCCGCCCAGGAAGAAAATGCCCAGCGGGATGGCAAGCAGAACGGTGAAGACAAGGCTGTAAACGAAGATCATCGCCGACTGCAGCACATACATGCTGGTAGTCCAGGCGGAGAGAGGAATGTTGTACTGTTCAATGACGCCAACAATGGTGGCCCGCCCGACGCACGCGGCAGCAATCATAAACACGACGAGTAGCGCCAGGAGGAACTTGCGGCCTTCAGGTGTTTTCAGTTTTGCACGAACCATCTCTCTTCCCTTTCACAGATGAATAACATTATCGATGGACTAAAATAACACGAACGCCCGTCACACTCCACACCAGTACAAACACCTGCCAAAACGGTTAATGTTAAGTTTATTACGCTGCATATAATGAAAATGTAAGTAAATCACACCAATCATTCATACTCGTTATGTTAGTCTGTTCAGGACCGTTTTGACATAAAGGAATGACAATGAAAAACGCACCTAAATTTGCCATCGCGCTTCTCGCCGCCGCGTGCGTCAGCACCAGCGCTTTCGCCAGCGACGCCCAAAAAGCGCAGCCGCTGGAAAAAGTTGCACCCTATCCGCAAGCGGAAAAAGGCATGAAGCGTCAGGTGATACAACTGCCGGTTCAGCAGGACGAAGCGAATTACAAAGTCGAACTGTTAATTGGCAAGACGCTGGAAGTGGACTGCAATCAGCATCGTCTGGGCGGCCAGCTGGAAAGCAAAACCCTGGAAGGCTGGGGTTATGACTATTACGTCTTTGATAAAGTGACCTCTCCGGTCTCTACCATGATGGCCTGCCCGGACGGCAAGAAAGAGATGAAATTTGTGACGGCCTATCTGGGCGACAACACCCTGCTGCGCTACAACAGCAAGTTGCCGATCGTGGTATATACGCCTGAAAACGTGGAAGTAAAATATCGCGTGTGGAAGGCAGAAGAGACGGTCGGACAAGCGGTAGTACGTTAAAAACAAGTCGGGTGGCGGCTTCGCCTTACCCGACCTGCTAAACTAAAAACGGTAACAGATGTTACCGTTTTGCTTTTACCTTACAGCGCGATATCCGCAACCGGCTTGTTTTCCGGCTGAGGCTTCAGCTCCGCCTTCGGCGCAGCATCCGCAGCCTGCGGCTTCACGTACTGCAGCTGCAGCACGCGGCTGGTGTACTCCAGCTCTTGTTCCGTCGCATCCACGTTACCGTTCAGCTTCGTGCCGTAGGATGGAATAATGGTTTTCAGCTTCGCCTGCCATTCCGGGCTGGCAACTTTGTCTTTAAACACTTTTTCCATCAGGTGCAGCATGATTGGCGCAGCGGTAGATGCACCCGGTGACGCACCCAGCAGCGCGGCAATCGTGCCATCCTTATCGCTCACCACTTCGGTACCCAGACGCAGCACGCCGCCCTCTTTCGGATCGCGCTTGATGATCTGCACGCGCTGACCCGCCTGCCACAGACGCCAGTCTTCTTTCTTCGCCTGCGGATAGTACTCTTTCAGCGCCTCGAAGCGTTCTTCATCAGAAAGCATCACCTGGCTAATCAGGTATTTCACCAGGTCGAAATTATCCAGGCCCACGTCCATCATCGGTTTGACGTTAGAGGTGGTGGTCGCGCTCAGCAGATCCCAGAGGGAGCCGTTTTTCAGGAACTTGGTTGAGAAGGTCGCGAACGGTCCGAACAGCACCACGCGTTTACCGTCAAGCATACGGGTGTCGATGTGCGGGACGGACATCGGTGGCGCACCGACGGAAGCCTGACCGTACACTTTTGCCAGGTGACGGTTCACCACTTCCGGGTTCTCGGACACCAGGAACTGGCCGCCGACCGGGAAGCCCGCGTAGTCGTCAGCTTCAGGAATACCGGACTCCTGCAGCAACTTCAGCGCCGCGCCGCCCGCACCGATGAAGACAAATTTCGCCTTAATGACGTGCTCGGCTTCATTGTTTTTCAGATCGGCAACCGTCACGCTCCAGCTGTTGTCCGCATTGCGCTTAAAGCCGCGCACTTCGGTGCTGAACTGCAAATTGAAGTTATCTTTCTTCTTCAGGGACGCCACCAGCTGACGGGTAATTTCGCCGTAGTTCACGTCGGTGCCAATTTCGGTACGGGTCGCCGCCACTTTCTGGTTCGGGTCACGGCCTTCCATGACCAGCGGAGCCCACTCTTTAATCTGCGCGTGGTCTTCAGAGTATTTCATCCCGCGGAACAGGGTGCTCTGCTGCAGCGCAGCGTAGCGCGCGCGCAGGAAATTCACGTTTTGCTCGCCCCACACAAAGCTCATGTGCGGCACGGTATTGATGAAGGAGTGCGGATCGTGCATCACGCCGCTGTTGACCTGGTGAGACCAGAACTGACGCGAGATCTGGAACGCTTCGTTGATCTCTACCGCCTTCTCGATACTAATGGAACCGTCCTTTTTCTGCGGCGTATAGTTCAGTTCCATGAGTGCCGAATGGCCCGTACCAGCGTTATTCCAGCCGTTCGAACTCTCCTGCGCCACGCCATCGAGGCGCTCGACCATGGTCATGGACCAGTCCGGCTGCAGTTCTTGCAGATAGGTTCCCAGCGTGGCGCTCATGATGCCGCCACCAATTAAAAGGACGTCCGTTTCCTGCTCTTTTGGTGCGTCTGCTTTCGCTGCCATTGAGACGGCGTTGAGCCCGACGGCCAGAGAAAAGAGCATGGCAGTCATTTTTTTCATAATTTATGCCTTAGTGTAAAAGTGCTTGATGCGTGGAAATTGCAGGTGAAAAAAGCTGCGTGGGCACGGTAACAACTTTTAAATATTGTTTAAAGGTTACGAAATTATTGTAATTGTGAAATTTAATGATGGATTGTTTGTAGGGGATTGCGGCGTGCAACTGGTATAAGGAGGAATTTATGGCTACTATGCTGCACTTTGTGATCGCGCGCACGGAAGCCTGCCCTAACCAGCGAACTGTTATGTCCTTACCTCATTCTGCCGTATCCCCTGAAGACAGTGTAGCCAGCGTGCTGCACTCCCCTAAACAACTGGCGCGTGAAACGCTGGCGGGCGTGATTACCGCTCTGGCGCTGATCCCCGAAGTGATCTCATTTTCCGTGGTGGCGGGCGTTGACCCGAAGGTCAGCCTGATCGCCTCCGTGGTGCTGTGTCTTGCTCTCTCCGTGCTGGGCGGTCGTCCGGCGATGGTCACGGCTGCGGCCGGTTCCGTAGCGCTGGTGATTGGCCCGATGGTGCATCAGCACGGGGTGCAATACATTCTTCCCGCCGTGCTGATGGCTGGCGTGATCCAGATTCTGTTTGGCGTGCTGGGCATGGCAAGGCTGATGCGCTTTATTCCCCAGTCGGTGATGACCGGATTTGTTAACGCCCTTGGCATTTTGATTTTCTTCGCTCAGGTGCCGCATTTCTGGAGCCGAAGCCCGCTGATTGTGGGCCTGTTCGTGCTGACGCTGCTGATTGTGCTGTGGGTGCCGCGCTATATTAAAAGCGTCCCTTCCCCGCTGATTGCGATTGTGCTGTTAACCCTTTTCACCGTCACCACCGGTCAGATCCTGCCGACTGTCGGTGATGAAGGCTCAATGACTGGCGGTCTGCCTGGATTTACCGAGCTGCTGGTGCCGCTTAATTTACAGACGCTGAACATTATCTGGCCGTGCGCGTTGAGTATTGCCTTCGTCGGTCTGCTGGAGTCCCTGCTGACGGCAAAACTCGTGGATGAACTGACGGTTACGCCTTCCAGCAAGCGTCGCGAGAGCATCGGGCTGGGCGTGGGGAATATCATGGCCGGGCTCTACGGTGGCATTGCGGGCTGCGCGATGATCGGACAAACCATCGTTAACGTGGAGATGGGGAAAGGACGAAGCCGCATTTCAACCATTGCGGCGGGCATCGTGCTGCTGCTCCTGGTAACGGCGCTCAGCGAAGTGATGGCCAAAATCCCTATGGCGGTGCTGGCGGGGATTATGGCGATTGTTGCCGTCAAAACCTTCAGCTGGCACAGCCTTCAGCCCGCCACGATAAAAAACGCCCCGATTGCCGAAACGGTGGTGATGCTGGTGACGGTAGCCGCCACGGTATCAACCGGCAACCTGGCGGTTGGCGTGCTGGGCGGGATTATCGTCATGGCACTGATCCCCGCCCGCATTAAGCGTCGGGTTAAAGCAGAAAAATCGTTGCCAGCCCAAGAAAAATAAAGAAACCGCCGGTATCGGTGATGGCGGTGATCATCACGCTCGACCCCACCGCGGGGTCGCGCCCCAGTTTGGTCATCGTCAGCGGGATAATGACGCCCATCATCGATGCCACCAGCAAATTCAGCACCATCGCCAGCATCATCACGCCGCCTAAGGCCATATCGTCATACAGCCACCACGTGATGCCGCCCATAATGCCGCCCCATACCAGGCCGTTAATCAGCGCCACGCCCATTTCCCTGAATATCAGAAAGGCGAAGTTACCGGGCTGAATATTTTCCAGCGCCAGCGCGCGGACGATCATGGTGATGGTCTGGTTTCCGGTGTTGCCGCCAATTCCGGCCACAATCGGCATCAGCGAGGCCAGCGCCACCAGCTGCGAGATGGTGTGTTCAAAGCCGTCAATCACGCGAGAAGCGATGAAGGCAGTACACAGGTTAATAGCCAGCCAGGCCCAGCGTGTTTTTACCGCCTTACCGACGGAGGCGTGAACGTCATCTTCGGCGCTGATCCCGCCTAGCGCGCGCAGGTCGTTATCGGTCTCTTCATAAACCACGTCAACGATTTCATCGATGGTCAGACGGCCCATCAGCTTGCCAACGGAGTCTACGACCGCCGCACTCACAAGGTCATCACGTTCAAAGGTACGCGCCGCTTTTTCCGCATCGTCTTCCGGGGAGAAGACCATCGGCTCGTTTTCCATCACCTCGCTCACCCGCTGCTGGGCGCTGTTGAGCAGGATGGTTTTCAGCTCCAGCTCGCCGAGCAGGGTTTTATCCCGCGAGGTGACAAACAGCTTATCGGTGTTGTCCGGCATTTTGCCCAGGCGGCGCAGGTAGCGCTGCACGGTACCGAGCGTGACGTCCGGACGTACCGTGATAACGCCGAACTCCATGATCGCGCCGACGCTGTTTTTCTCGTAGTGCATCACCTGACGCACACGCGCACGTTCATCGGCAGGCAGAGAGGCCAGCAGGCGGCCGGTCAGGTTACGCGGCAGGTGCTGTACAAGGTAAATCTGCTCGTCGATATCCAGGGTTTGCAGGGCGTCGAGGATATCCCGATCGCTCATCTCGTCGATCAGGTCATCCCAGACGTTTTCCGAGGCTTCAAGCAGAACCTGGCCGCGCTCGTGATCCTGTACCAGGCGCCAGAGGGCGTGACGCTCTTCCGAAGGAAGCGCTTCCAGGGTATCCGCCAGATCCGGCGGCGGTAAATGAGCAACCAGCGCACCTACCTCAGCAATATCGTCGGCTAAGGTGCCGACATCATATTGCTCAGCCAGGGTCAGTTTGCCTAATAGCGTAGACGTGACCGCTTTATCGGTCGTGAGAAGCCAGATGAGTCGCGCACGTTCCTGATCACGCTGCCTGGCGCTGTTTTTCTTTAATACCGACATCAATCATAAATCCATTAAATGAGTTGAGACTAAGCATAGCGCGAGGATATGTAAATAAGAATAAACAGCGAGGCGGGATGGAGAAAAAAGCGGCATTACGGCCACGATTATCCCCTCTCCCTGTGGGAGAGGGTTAGGGTGAGGGCATCAGGCCGTGCGCGCCACCGCGTCACGCGACGCCGCATCGCGCTCGTCGCCGGTAAGCTCGCTCAGCCTGCCGTCGCGCATCTCCAGCAGACGGTCGGCGTGAATGAAGTAATGATCGTCGTGGCTGATGGCGAAAATGGTCTTGCCCATCTCCTGCATCAGCGGCAGCAGCACCTGATAAAACTCGCGGCGGAAGTGCGGGTCTTGATCCGCCGCCCATTCATCCAGCAGGATGATGTCACGCTCTTCCGCCAGCGCCAGCAGCAGCGCCACGCGCTTCTTCTGCCCCTTAGAGAGCTTGAGGTTCAGGATTTTGCCGTCCTGGAGTTCAAGCTTGTGCGACATCTGCAGCTGCGCAAGCCATTTCTCAACCAGCGCCGGATTGGCCTGCTGCCCTTCCGGCCCAAGCAGCTGGTCAAACAGCCAGACATCGGTGAATACCGCTGAGAAAAGCTTGCGGTAATCCTCGGGTTTCTCCGCGCTCAGCGCCTTACCGTCCAGCAGGATCTCGCCCGACTGCGGCTGGTAAAGTCCGGTGAGCAACATCGCCAGCGTGGATTTTCCGCTACCGTTGCCGCCGATGAGGAACAGCAATTCGCCGCGGTGAATCGTCAGGTTGACTGGTCCCACGGAGAAGGCGTTGTCCTGATAGCGGAACGTCACGTCGCGCAGCTCCAGGGTCTGCCAGTTCGGAAAGGCCTGCGGGCGCGGGAATTCAGCCTTAAATGGCGCCAGATCGAACTTCTTAAGCTTGTTAAACGCCACCTGCGCGCTCAGCAAGGTGGGCAATGCGCCGACGGCCGAGAGCAGCGGCGTACGCAGGAACAGCAGGGTCAGCGAGTAGGTCGCCGCCACGTTGGTGTCCGCCCAGCCCAGGCTGTTCGCCATCCAGAATACCAGGCCAATGGCGCCCAGCATCATAATGTTGGACCAGTTCACCGCGCTCAGGTGGAAGGTATCGGCGCGAATAATGTGGTGCCGGTATTCGCGCGCGTCCGGGACATAGAGGTTATTGAAGATATGCTCGGCACGCTCGCGGTTGAGGGTCAGCTCTTTGCGCCCTTCCAGTACCGTCTGGTAATCGTTATAGAGCTTATCTTCCGTTTCGCGCAGGACCGCCATGTGTTTATAGACGCGCGACACCAGCATGAAACCGCCCCAGATGGTGATGGCAATCCACACCGCGGTCACCGCCAGCATTTTGGTCGAAAGCCAGGCGAGATAGGCCGCCGAGCCAAAGGTCAGGATGATCCCCTGCACCAGCTCCGGCAGGCGGACAAACGCGATGGTAATCGCGCGCACGTCGCTGGTCAGCCCCGCCAGCAGGGAGGCGCTGCCGAGCTGCTCCACGCGCTCAACCTGCGTGTCGAGGATCCGCTTGATGAACTCGCTGCGCAGGCGGAAAACGAAATGGTGACCAAGCGCGGTCAGCGCCAGCTGAGAGCCGAGCGTAACCGCCATCAACAGCAGCAGCAGGCCGAGAAACTCCGGCAGAACCGAGAGTGAGGTATCGACCATTTCGATCAGCCGCACGTTTATAAACGCGATCAGGCCAATACCCAGCGCCGCGCTGGCAAGGCTTAAGGCCATTACGGCAATGAAGGGCCAGCGGTACTGACGCCAGACAAGAAGAAGTAGTTGCATGCAGGCAATCCGGACAATAAAAATCAGCCAGCAGTGTAAACTGCCCTGAGCGGACATCAAGAATAATTCTTATTTTTGTTTGTTCAATCCCGCCTGACGGAAAGTCAGATTATAGCGGTACTCGCCAGTGAGGGGATGAACCCCGGGCTTCAGGGGCTGAATGCCGTGATAGTACAGCCGTGACTCCCTGCCCCACACCACCACGTCGCCGTGCTCCAGCATAATGCGCCTGAGCGGATCGTTGCGGCGCAATCCGCCAAACTGGAAGACGGCGGGCAGACCCAACGATACCGAGACGATGGGCGCGCGCAGATCGGGTTCATCCTTGTCCTGATGCAGGGAGAGCTTCGCGCCGATGGCGTAGCGGTTAATCAGGCAGGCATCCGGCCGGAAGTCAGGGTAATCTGCTGCAACGGCAGCCTCGTGACAAAGCGCCTGAAACACCGCAGGCATGGGAGGCCACGGCCGGCCGGTCGTGGGATCGTTCGGGGCATACACATACCCACGTTCGTTCGTCGCCCACCCCAGTTCGCCGCAGTTGGCCATGGCCACCGACATGGTGTAGCCGCCCGGCGTCACCATATGGCGAAACGGTGAAACCGCCGTGACCTCTTCAATACCGACAAGCAATGCCGCCGCACGGGAGAGTGCAAAGCGGCGCAGGATCACTGCCCCGGGCGCAAGCGGCTCCTGCCACGGTTCAGCATCCGCAAAAAGATCGAGCATTATCCCTCCCGGCGTTTCGCCTCACGTTTCAGTAATAGCGCTTTTCGCGCCGCCCCCCAGCGATAGCCCGACAGCGCGCCGTCGGTGCGGACCACGCGGTGACAGGGGATCACAATCGCCAGCCTGTTTGCCGCACAGGCACCCGCGACGGCACGCACCGCGTTGGGCTGGCCAATCGCCTTCGCCACCTGCTGATAGCTGGCCGTTTCCCCGCAGGGGATGTCACGAAGGGCCTGCCAGACCCGCTGCTGGAACGCGGTGCCGCGTATATCCAGCGGCAGCGCCAGCGGCACCGTGTGGTTATCAATACTGGCAATGACCTGGCTGATACGCTGGGCAAAGGCATCTTCCTGCGGGGCATGCTCCGCGTTTGGAAACAGCGTCGCAAATTCTTCTGCCAGTTTGGTATCGTTGTCGCCCAGCAGTATCGCGCAAATTCCCCGCTCGCTTTCCGCAACCAGGCAGCGTCCCAGCGAACAGTCGCCGATGGCGTAACGCACCGCCACCTCGCCTTTGCGGTACTGCTTCGCCGTCATGCCCAGCGCATCGTTGGCTTTGCGGTAATAGCTGCTGCTGTCGGGAAAACCTGCCGCCAGCACGGCATCGGTAATTTTGTTTCCCTGCGCAAGCGCCGCGCGCAGACGCTGCCCCCGCGCCGCCTGCTGCCAGGATTTTGGGGTCATCCCGGTGACAGACTTAAACAGCCGATGGAAATGGAAAGGACTCATGGCGACCTGCTGCGCCAGGCCTTCAAGCGTCAGCGCGGGATCCTGCTCCAGAAGGCGACAGGCGTGCTCCACTTTCGCCAGCTTTTGCTGATTCGGATCGCGTTTGTCCGGCATGCAGCGCTTACACGGGCGAAACCCTGCCTGAACGGCATGCTGGGCATCGGGATAAAAGCAGACGTTTTTACGCAGCGCGTGACGGGCGCGGCATGACGGGCGGCAGAAAATCCCCGTCGTCTGCACGGCAAAGACAAACCGATCGTCAGCGCGCGGATCGCGAGCCAGAACGGCCTGCCAGCGATCCTCATCATTCATATAGGTTGGATTTTTCATCATCAGCTCCTCTTACAAGCATACCTTTAGCGTGCCCGAGTGCCAGTGATAAAAAACCCGCAACCTTGCTTTTTAATTTTTGTCGCTCACCAGGAAGCTGTTGAACTGCGGCGAGCTCCAGGTTTTGAACCCGTCGCCCTCTTTAGTGATCATATAAACCGCCAGTCCTTCCTGACGAACCACCTCTTTGGCTTTTTCCGGGCCGAGAACCATTAATCCGGTATCCCAGGCGTCGGCTTCCAGCGCAGTGGGAGCAATCACGGTCACCGAGACCAGGTTATGCGTGATGGGACGTCCGGTCAGCGGATCGATCACGTGCGAAATACGCTTCCCGTCGAGCTCGTAATAGTTACGGTAGCTCCCGGAAGTGCTGATGCCGTGCCCGTTAATATCCACAATGGCCTGTACGGCGTTTTGCCGATCGGTCGGTTTTTGAATCGCCACGCGCCACGGTTTACCGCTGGCGTTCATGCCCCGGCTGACTAACGCGCCGCCCACGGAGACCAGGTAGCGCGATATCCCTTCCTGCGTCATCAGCTCGGCAAGGTGATCCGCCGCGTAACCTTCACCTACCGTCGACAGATCGACAAACAGATCGGGGATGTCTTTCTGCAGATACTGCTGGCCGTACTGGTTGATCACCGTCAGATGCTTTAGCCCTGTCCGGGCGCGGGCATCATCAATGGCCGCCTGATCGGGTGTGGTATCCGGCTGTTTGTTCGGGCCAAATCCCCAGAGATTGACCAGAGGCCCGACGGTGACATCCATCGCGCCGTTGGTTTTATATCCCACGCGCATTGATTCGGTGACGATATCGGCCATCGCTTCGCTCACCGGCCACAGGGAGGTACTGGTGGAAAGATTAAAGCGCATCAGCGCCGAGTCATTTTTATAGGTTGAGAGCAGCTGGTCGTCGGCGTCCAGCTGAGACTGGATTTTACCGCGAAGTTCATCAGCGCGCGTTTTATCCAGGCCCATCACGCTGACGCGCCAGAAGGTGCCCATCGTTTTGCCTTCGAGCACCGTCGCGGCGGGTGCATCGGTTTTCGCCACGGGCGCGGAATCGTCACACGCGGTCAGGAAAAAAAGCATAGCCAGAAAGCTGGCGCGTAAAAAAGTCATGTCCATTCATTATTATCCTCATGCCAGGGCGGCAAGAGTACACCAAAACGGTTGCATTGTGAGGCCAAAAAAAAGCACAAAAAAGGGGCCTTCAGGCCCCTTAGTCACACGATGACGCGATTAGAACTGGTAAACCAGACCCAGCGCGACGATATCATCAGTGCCGATACCGGCCTGACGGGTGAACTCATTTTCATCAACCAGGTTGATTTTGTAATCCACGTAGGTGGACATGTTTTTGTTGAAGTAGTAAGTCGCACCCACATCAACATATTTCAGCAGATCCTGATCGCCGTAACCTTCGATGTCTTTACCTTTGGACTGCAGGTAAGCCACGGATGGACGCAGGCCGAAATCGAACTGGTACTGAGCAACCACTTCGAAGTTCTGCGCTTTGTTAGCAAAACCGTAAGCGGTAGTCGGGCTGCTGCCGTTAGAGGTACCGAAGCGGGTTGCGTTGTAGGTCTGAGAGTACTGCGCAGCCAGGTAGATGTTGTTGGCATCGTATTTCAGGCCGCCAGAATAGACTTCTGCATGATCGCCGTTACCGTAAACGCCCGGTGCGTTCTGGTCAGCGGTACGTTTGGAGGAGGACATCGCACCACCCACGCTGAAGCCTTCGCCCAGGTTATAAGTTACGGATGCACCGTAGCCGTCGCCGTTCTGTTTCAGCAGGCTGCGTCCACCGACGTTTTCACCACTTACGCTACCGTTTTTACCCTGATACTGCAGCGCAAAGTTCAGGCCATCCACCAGACCAAAGAAGTCCTGGTTACGATAGGTCGCCACGCCGTTAGCACGAGACTGCAGGAAGTTGTCTGAGCCGTAGGTATCGCCGCCAAATTCTGGCAGAACGTCAGTCCAGGAAGTTACGTCGTAGATCACGCCGTAGTTACGACCGTAATCGAAAGAGCCCGCTTCAGCGAATTTCAGACCGGCAAACGCCACACGCGTCCAGGACTGGTTGTCGCTTTCAGTCGTGTTGCCCTGGATCTGGTATTCCCACTGGCCGTAACCGGTCAGCTGATCGTTAACCTGAGTTTCGCCTTTGAAGCCAAGACGCATGTAGGTCTGGTCGCCGTCAGCACTCTTGTCGTCAGAGAAATAGTGCAGACCATCAACTTTGCCGTACAGATCTAATTTGTTGCCATCTTTGTTATAAATTTCGGCCGCATTTGCTGCGCCTGCTACCAGCAGTGCTGGTACCAGGAGGGACAGTACTTTAACTTTCATTTTATTAACCCTCTGTTATATGCCTTATAATTGCCACTGCTTACTGGTTAACCCTCATTAACCAGTCGGCAAATTCATTCTCCGCAAAATTACAGAATAATCCAATGCGAATATGATACGAAAACTTTGAAGATGTTTCATTTATCCATCAACATGTTTCAAGATGTAAATGAAAAGGAACTTTTACAAAGCACAAAAAGCTTAGAAATTTAGCACTTATAATCAAAACGAAAAATGACCCAATACATATCAAAGAGTTAAAATAAAAAACGTTACCGCACTGAATGACAAAACAAGATCGACTCCAGTCTCTAAAATAACTCTCGCTATCATCATTAACTTTATTTATTACCGTCATTCAGCTTTGAATGTCTGTTTATCCCTAATTCAACCGGATGCGTCGCATTCGGTTTTTTTTTACCCTTCTTTACGTAACTTTTCCTTTTTTGTGCTACCGCCGCGTAATTGTAACGACTATTAACTAAATTCACGCTCGCCCCTGTGCATAACGGGAAAATTCGCTCAAAACTTAATTTCTTGTTAATTCGTGCTATTTTCTGACGAAATGCATTTTTTATTTGTACATGCATTATGTACTTGTACATATTTAAGGCGTACTTCCTCTCTCGCACGGGTCATCGAAAAAGTCGCTTGTTCAAGGACAGTGGCGCTGGAAATTCAGTTATTACCCTTTATACTGCCCTATCGCCACAGAGCACGACCATCACGGGTTAAAGATATCAATGAGTCAGACTGAAACTACCGCCCAAAGCAAATTCTCCCTTCTGCCCGGGAGCATCACCCGTTTCTTTCTTCTTTTGATCGTGGTGCTGTTAGTCACAATGGGCGTGATGGTGCAGAGCGCGGTTAACGCCTGGCTGAAGGATAAGAGCTATCAGGTGGTGGATATTACCCACGCCGTACACAAGCGCATTGATACCTGGCGCTACGCCACCTGGCAGATTTACGACAACATTGCGGCAGCGCCTGCCAGCTCATCCGGAGATGGACTTCAGGAGACGCGGCTGAAGCAGGATGTCTACTATCTCGAAAAACCGCAGCGTAAGACTGAAGCGCTAATCTTTGGCTCTCACGACAGCGCGACCCTTGAGATGACGCAGCGTATTTCGACCTACCTGGATACCCTCTGGGGCGCCGAAACGGTGCCGTGGTCGATGTACTATCTGAACGGTCAGGACAACAGCATGATCCTGATCTCGACGCTGCCGTTGAAAGATCTCTCTTCCGGATTTAAAGAGACGACGGTCGGCAGCATTGTCGACTCCCGCCGGGCAGAAATGCTGCAGCAGGCCAACGCCCTTGATGAACGTGAGAGCTTCTCATCGCTGCGCCGTCTTGCCTGGCAGAATGGTCACTATTTTACCCTGCGTACCACCTTTAACCAGCCGGGTCATCTGGCGACGGTCGTGGCCTTCGATTTACCCATTAATGATTTGATCCCGCCGGATATGCCGCTCGACAGCTTCCGTCTGGAGCCGGACAGCAGCACCCAGAACATGCGTGCGGCGTCCGATAAAGAGGCCGCAGAGAGCGTCACCATCTCCTTTAACGGCTCGAAAATTGAAATTGCCTCGTCGCTGAACTCAACCGGCATGCGTCTGGTGTGGCAGGTACCGTTCGGCACGCTGCTGCTTGATACCCTGCAAAATATTCTGCTGCCGCTGCTGCTGAATATTGGCCTGCTGGCGCTGGCCCTGTTTGGCTACAGCACCTTCCGCTTCCAGCCGGGACGCCAGAGCGACGCGTCTGCGGTCTCCGCGGGCAACACCAACGAGCTGCGCGTATTGCGCGCGCTCAATGAAGAGATTGTCTCCGTGCTGCCGCTAGGGGTGTTAGTTCACGATCAGGAATCGAATCGCACGGTGATGAGCAATAAAATTGCTGACCATCTGCTGCCGCACCTTAACCTGCAGAACATCACCACTATGGCGGATCAACACCAGGGGGTTATTCAGGCCACGATTAACAATGAACTTTACGAGATCCGTCAGTTCCGCAGCCAGGTGGCACCGCGTACGCAAATCTTCATCATTCGCGATCAGGATCGCGAAGTGCTGGTGAATAAAAAGCTCAAGCAGGCGCAAAGGCTGTATGAGAAGAACCAGCAGGGGCGCGCGGCATTCATGCAGAATATTGGCGATGCCTTCAAGCAGCCGTTAAAAACGCTGGCGACCCAGGCGGCGGCGTTAAACACGTCTGAAAGCCACCAGCTCGCCTGCCAGGCCGACTCGCTGGTCCGCATGGTGGATGAGATCCAGCTGGCAAACATGCTGGAAAATGATTTCTGGAAAGGCACCCCTTCTCTCTTCTCCATTCAGGATCTGATCGATGAAGTGGTTCCCGAAGTCCTGCCCGTAATTAAGCGTAAAGGGCTGCAGCTGCTAATCAACAACCATTTACCCGCCAATGACGAACGTCACGGCGACCGCGAGGCGCTGCGTCGTATTCTGCTGATGATTATTCAGTACGCCGTGACCACCACGCAGATCGGCAAGATCACCCTTGAAGTGAGCACCGACGAGTCGGCGGAAGATCGCCTGACGTTCCGCATTCTGGACACCGGGGAAGGCGTGACGGCGAGTGAAATTGATAATCTGCACTTCCCGTTCCTGAATGACACGCAAAGCGATCATTACGGCAAGGCTAACGCCCTGACCTTCTGGCTGTGCGATCAGCTGGCGCGTAAGCTCGGCGGCCATCTGAATATCAAGGCCCGTGAATCGCTCGGCACCCGTTACTCTCTGCACGTGAAAATGGCCGCCAATCCACAGGAAGAAGATGAAGAACGCCTGCTGGATGACGTCGTGGTGATGGTGGATGTAACCTCAAACGAGATCCGCAATATTGTGGTTCGTCAGCTCGAAAACTGGGGCGCGGCCTGCATCACGCCGGATGAAAGGCTGGCAAGTCAAGAATTTGATCTGTTTTTAACTGATAATCCGTCTAATCTTACTGCCTCGGGCTTGCTTTTAAGCGATGATGAGTCACGCGTGCGGAAAATCGGCCCTGGCCAGCTGCGCGTCAACTTTAATATAAGCAATGCGATGCAGGAAGCTGTACTACAACTAATAGAAGAGCAGCTGGCGCAGGAAGAGATAACGGAATCCCCGTTAGGCGGTAATGAAAATGCCGAGCTTCACGCCAGCGGATACTATTCCCTCTTTGTTGATACAGTACCAGATGATGTGAAGCGGTTGTATACTGAGTCCGCTGCGAATGATTTTGCAGCGCTGGCACAGACAGCACACCGGCTTAAAGGGGTGTTTGCCATGCTTAATCTGGTTCCCGGCAAGCAGTTATGTGAAACGCTGGAACATCTAATTCGTGAGAAAGATGCCTCTGGCATTGAAAAATACATCAGCGACATTGACGCCTACGTCAAAAGCTTGCTGTAGCAAGGTAGCCTTATACATGAACAATATGAACGTAATTATTGCCGATGACCATCCGATTGTACTGTTCGGTATTCGCAAATCACTTGAACAGATCGAGTGGGTGAATGTAGTCGGTGAATTTGAAGACTCTACAGCACTGATCAATAACCTCCCAAAGCTTGATGCGCACGTGCTCATTACCGATCTCTCTATGCCTGGAGACAAATACGGTGATGGGATCACGCTCATCAAATATATTAAACGTCACTTCCCTGACATCTCGATTATTGTTCTGACCATGAACAACAACCCGGCGATCCTGAGCGCCGTGCTGGATCTGGATATCGAAGGAATTGTGCTGAAGCAAGGCGCCCCGACCGATCTGCCAAAAGCGCTGGCTGCGCTGCAGAAAGGCAAGAAGTTCACGCCTGAGAGCGTCTCTCGTCTGCTGGAAAAAATCAGCGCGGGTGGCTACGGTGACAAACGCCTGTCGCCGAAAGAGAGCGAAGTTCTGCGCCTGTTCGCCGAAGGTTTCCTGGTGACCGAGATTGCCAAGAAGCTGAACCGCAGCATTAAAACCATTAGCAGCCAGAAAAAATCAGCAATGATGAAGCTGGGCGTGGACAACGATATTGCCCTGTTGAACTATCTCTCCTCCGTTACGCTGAGCGCATCGGATAAGGATTGATCCCCCACTGTAAATGCCGGATGGCGCTCACGCTTACCCGGCCTACAGAACCCGTAGGCACTCGCAAGCGCAGCGCCGCCGGGCAAATAAAAAAGGCCCTTACGGGCCTTTTTTATATTCTGGTTTTTCTCACGCGATCCGCATAAACAGACAGCGTTTGTTTGAGCACGTCCAGCGTCACCGGTTTCGACAGGCAGCTGTCCATGCCCGACTCCAGACAGCGCTGTTTCTCTTCCGCCAGCGCGTTCGCCGTCACGCCCACGACCGGCAGCGTCAGGCCAAGCTGTCGGATGCGCTGCGTCAGCCGGTAGCCGTCCATGTTAGGCATGTTGACGTCGCTCAGCACGATATCAATATGATTTTTACTCAGCACATTCAGCGCATCCACGCCGTCATTGGCGGTTTTGCACTGGTAGCCCAGCGATCCGAGCTGGTCAGCCAGCAGGCGGCGGTTAATCGGATGGTCATCCACCACCAGAATCATCATATCGTCATTCACTGACGCCAGACCTTCCGATGACGGCAGCGCGACTGCACCGTCGTTCTCTTCCAGCTCGACTTTATAGATACGGGCCAGCAGGCTCAACAGCTCATGCGGCGTTGCGACGCTGTGCACCCATTCCCCCGGCGCACGTTCAACCGGTATGCCAATGTGGCGACGGCAGAAGAGCACCGTTCCTCTCCCCTGCCACGGCTGTTCCGGCATCTCGTCGGCGATGAGCACATCGTCCACGTCCGGCGTCTGACCTTCATAGCGGCAGACCCTCACGCCGCTATGGGCGAGCAGCGCCGTCAGATAGTCATTCAGCGAGGCATTATTGACCGCCAGCCAGCAGCGCTTATCGTTCAGCCCGTCAACCGTGGTTTTTGCCGGATACTGCGCGGAATAGAGCGGAATGCGGATGGTGAACTGGCTGCCCATGCCGGGCTCGGTATCCACGGAAATGTCGCCGTCCATCATGCTGACGAGCTTCTCGCAAATCGCCAGCCCCAGACCGGTGCCCTGGAAGTTACGCTGCACGCCGGTGCCGACCTGGAAGAACGGATCGAACAGACGCACCACCTCCTTGGCCGGTATGCCCACCCCCGTGTCGCGCACGCGGATGCTGAGATAATCTCCCGCCCGGCAGACGTGTAGCACAATGCAGCCGATATCGGTGAATTTGATGGCATTGCTGAGCAGGTTAGAGATGACCTGCTGCAGGCGCATCGGGTCGCCGTGCAGCGTCAGCGGCACGTGCGGTTCGATGAAGCAGTAGAGCCCCAGCTGTTTACGCACCACCAGCGGCAGATAGTTGGCGCTGATGTGGTTCATGACCTCACGCGGCGAAAACTCGCGCGGCTCAATTTTCAGCTGCTCAGACTCAATTTTAGAGAAGTCGAGAATATCGCTGATGATCTTCAGCAGCAGGCTGGAGGAGTTGTTCATCGCCGTTACCAGCCGGTCGACGCCTTTCGGCAATTCCTTCGTCTGCAGCAGATCGAGGTTACCGATAATCCCGTACAGCGGCGTACGTAGCTCGTGACTGACGGTAGCCAGGAACATGGATTTCGACTGGCTGGCCTGCTCCGCGGCCTGCGCCATCTCCTGCAGCGACTCTTCCATCTTCACGCGCGCGGAGACATCCACCAGCACGCAAATCGCTACGTTTTCATTGCGATAGCGGGAATGAACAAAGCTGATCTGCAGGTTAGTGTGGGTGCTGGTGAGCACGTCGACAAAGTTCACCTGCTGGCCGCAGATGATTTGCGTCAGCCTTTGCCGGTCCTCGTGCGTCAGCATGTTCAGGTAGTTGTGCGCCAGCTCGTTACTCAGGATGTTGGTCCCGTCCTGGGTACGAAGAATGCAGATCCCCACCGGAGCCGAGGCGACAATCTTGCGGTTGAACTGCTCGTGCTCCTCCAGACGCTGGGCGTCACTTTCGGCGGGAATAAAGATTCTCCGCTCATACATGCGCGCCAGCGTAAACAGCGCCCCGCCCACCAGCAGGTTCAGCAGGATCGCATTCATAATAAGAATGCGTATCCGCTCAAGGACCATATCCACCGGCAGCGAGTAAACAATGCTCAGCGACGATGGCGGCAGGCTTTTTTTCAGCACCAGCTCGCGGAAGCCGGAGGTGTAGCCAAACCATGAGCGTTCCTGCATCCAGTGCGGATCGACGTTCAAACTTTTATCCGGCCCGGCGAGTGAGATCAGCTGATGCCCGTTTTCATCCAGAATGGTCACGCCCATCGGCAGGCTGCCCGGCGTGAAGAAGTTTTCCATGCGGATGGTCTGTTCAATCCCCAGCAGCGCCTGCAGGCGATTGCCCAGGTAGACCGGCGTCAGCGCGTAGAAATAGCCCACGCCCATGCGCGGCCCCTGGCTAATCCAGAAAATGTTGTTCCCGCGCTCGTCCTGCGGCGCATTGCGATATTTCACAATACGCTCGTGCAGGCTTTTCAGCGCATCATCGCGCTCGACGGGCACATCGCGCAGGCCAAAGTCAGCCATGCAGAGGTTTTCACTGCCAATCAGGAATACGCGGTTAAGGTCGTAGGCGGCGGAGAAGTTGTCGCGCCAGTAGCGCATAAACCAGGCGAGGGATTCCAGCGACCCGCGCCAGGTGCTGCTCATGGTGGAGCAATCCGAGTCCGGGAACAGCGGCTGGAAGTCCGGTACTTCGGTTTTATCATTGCGCCCGCGCAGGGCAAGAATACCGTTTTCTGCCGTCAGCCGATTTTCGGCAATATACTTCAGCTCCTTCATCACGTCAGACGTTCGCTGAATGTAGCGCTGGGCCTGATCGGAGCTTAAATTAAACTCCTGGCGGATCTCCGCTTCTTTCTGGTTCAGCGCATTGACGATGTAAAACACCGACAGCAAGGCCACCAGCAGCCAAAGCAGGAGCGCCAGCGCCCGGAACAGATAGCGAGAAACTTTCAGCGTGGTACGAAAGGAGACGAGGTATTTCAAAGGGGCGAGGCTCCGCCGTCGGGGTCAAAAGAATGTGGTTAAGGTAGCGGTAAACGCGGCTTGTCGCAACGTTCACGTATCTGCATCTGCAAAAGAAAAGGGCCGGAATCCGGCCCTTTATGCGTCAGAAGAGATTACTCGTCAGCGTCATCCGCTGCGTCGTCGTCGCTCTCTGCTTCCGGTGCGATTTCATCATCACCTTCCGCGACGCTGCCGTCGATGGAATCGAGCTCTTCGTCGTCCACCGGCTCAGCAACGCGCTGCAGACCGACCACGTTTTCATCTTCCGCCGTACGGATGAGGATAACGCCCTGGGTGTTACGGCCCACCACGCTGATCTCGGATACGCGCGTACGCACCAGCGTACCGGCATCGGTGATCATCATAATCTGGTCGGCATCGTCCACCTGCACCGCGCCCACAACAGAACCGTTGCGCTCGGTAACCTTGATGGAGATAACGCCCTGCGTGCCGCGTGACTTGGTCGGGTATTCGCTTTCCGCCGTACGTTTACCGTAGCCGTTCTGGGTGACGGTCAGGATTGCGCCTTCGCCACGTGGAACGATCAGGGAAACAACGGAGTCTTCACCCGCCAGCTTAATACCGCGCACGCCGGTCGCCGTACGACCCATTGCGCGCACGGCGTTCTCTTTGAAGCGCACCACTTTACCGGCCGCAGAGAACAGCATCACTTCATCAGAACCGGAGGTCAGATCCACACCGATCAGCTCGTCGCCTTCGTTCAGGTTTACCGCAATAATACCGGCAGAACGCGGACGGCTGAACTCGGTCAGCGCGGTTTTCTTCACGGTACCGCTGGCGGTCGCCATAAAGACGTTCACGCCCTCTTCGTACTCGCGTACCGGCAGGATGGCGGTGATACGTTCGTTCGCTTCCAGCGGCAGCAGGTTGACGATTGGACGACCGCGCGCACCGCGGCTCGCTTCCGGCAGCTGATAGACCTTCATCCAGTACAGACGGCCACGGCTGGAGAAGCAGAGGATCGTATCGTGGGTGTTAGCCACCAGCAGACGGTCAATGAAGTCTTCTTCTTTAATACGTGCCGCAGATTTACCTTTACCGCCACGACGCTGTGCTTCGTAGTCGGTCAGAGGCTGATACTTCACGTAGCCCTGGTGAGACAGGGTCACTACCACGTCTTCGCGGTTGATCAGATCTTCAATGTTGATATCAGAGCTGTTCGCGGTGATTTCGGTGCGGCGCTCGTCGCCGAACTGATCGCGGACCAGTTCCAGCTCTTCGCGGATCACTTCCATCAGGCGCTCGGCGCTACCCAGGATGTGCAGCAGCTCAGCAATTTGCTCCAGCAGCTCTTTGTACTCGTCGAGCAGTTTTTCATGCTCAAGGCCGGTCAGCTTCTGCAGGCGCAGATCCAGAATCGCCTGGGCCTGCTGTTCAGTCAGGTAGTACTGACCGTCACGCACGCCGAATTCAGGCTCGAGCCACTCAGGACGCGCGGCGTCGTCGCCCGCACGTTCCAGCATCGCCGCCACGTTGCCCAGATCCCACGGACGCGCAACCAGCGACGCTTTCGCTTCTGCCGGCGTCGGCGCACGGCGGATCAGCTCGATGATCGGGTCGATGTTCGCCAGCGCAACCGCCAGCGCTTCAAGGATATGAGCGCGATCGCGCGCTTTGCGCAGTTCGAATATGGTACGACGGGTCACCACTTCGCGGCGGTGACGCACGAACGCGCTCAGGATCTCTTTCAGGTTCATGATCTTCGGCTGACCATGGTGCAGCGCAACCATGTTGATACCGAAGGAGACCTGAAGCTGAGTCTGGGAGTACAGGTTGTTCAGCACAACCTCACCCACCGCGTCGCGCTTGATTTCAATCACGATGCGCATACCGTCTTTGTCAGACTCGTCACGCAGCGCGCTGATGCCTTCAACGCGTTTCTCTTTTACCAGCTCGGCGATTTTTTCAATCAGACGCGCTTTGTTCACCTGATACGGGATCTCGTGAACAATGATAGTTTCACGGCCGGTTTTGGCGTCCGCTTCCACTTCGGCGCGGGCACGGATGTAAATCTTGCCGCGACCGGTGCGGTACGCTTCTTCAATGCCGCGACGACCGTTGATGATCGCCGCCGTCGGGAAGTCCGGGCCCGGGATGTGTTCCATCAGCCCTTCAATGCTGATGTCTTCATCGTCGATATAGGCCAGGCAGCCGTTGATCACTTCCGTGATGTTGTGCGGCGGAATGTTGGTCGCCATACCCACGGCGATACCGGACGAGCCGTTCACCAGCAGGTTAGGGATCTTCGTTGGCATAACGTCAGGAATTTTTTCCGTGCCGTCGTAGTTATCAACGAAATCAACCGTCTCTTTTTCCAGGTCGGCCATCAGCTCATGGGCAATCTTCGCCAGACGGATTTCCGTATAACGCATTGCCGCGGCGGAGTCGCCGTCGATAGAACCAAAGTTACCCTGACCATCTACCAGCATGTAACGCAGCGAGAACGGCTGCGCCATACGGACAATGGTGTCGTACACCGCGGAATCACCATGGGGATGGTATTTACCGATTACGTCACCAACGACACGGGCAGATTTTTTGTAGGCTTTATTCCAGTCATTGCCCAATACGTTCATGGCGTATAGTACGCGACGGTGTACCGGCTTCAGGCCATCGCGGACGTCCGGCAGCGCACGGCCAACAATGACCGACATCGCATAGTCCAGATAGGAGCTTTTCAGCTCTTCCTCGATGTTAACCGGTGTAATTTCTCTCGCAAGGTCGCTCATCTAACCGCTATCCCTCTACTGTATCCCGGATTCAAAGGTCGCAAATTATAACACAGCCGCGGTGATACAGGTAAACCTATACGCTTTATTCACAGGGATTGCCTGATATACTCATTTGTCTTGCTAAATAAGGAGTAAAAGCGCCCATGAATGCCGAAAAATCCCCGGTGGCACACAACGTTGACCACGAAGAGATTGCCAAATTTGAAGCGGTGGCGTCCCGCTGGTGGGATCTCGAAGGTGAGTTCAAACCGCTGCATCGCATTAACCCGCTGCGTCTGGGCTATATCGCGGAGCGTTCCGGCGGTCTGTTCGGTAAGAAAGTGCTCGACGTCGGCTGCGGCGGCGGCATCCTGGCGGAGAGCATGGCGCGCGAAGGGGCCACCGTCACCGGCCTGGACATGGGCTTCGAGCCTCTACAGGTTGCCCGTCTTCATGCGCTGGAGTCCGGTATACAGGTGGAATATGTGCAGGAAACCGTGGAAGAGCACGCGGCAAAACATGCCCACCAGTACGATGTGGTGACCTGCATGGAGATGCTGGAGCACGTTCCGGATCCGCAGTCCGTGGTAAACGCCTGTGCAAAACTGGTGAAGCCGGGCGGCCAGGTCTTCTTCTCGACAATTAACCGCAACGGTAAAGCCTGGCTGATGGCCGTGGTCGGCGCAGAATATGTGCTGCGCATGGTGCCGAAAGGGACGCACGACGTGAAGAAGTTTATCAAGCCTGCCGAACTGCTGGGCTGGGTTGACCAGACGTGGCTTAAGGAGCAGCACATCACGGGCCTGCACTACAACCCGCTAACGGATAAATTCAAACTTGCCCCGGGCGTGGATGTTAACTATATGTTGCATACAACCGCCAAAAACGACTAACGTCATCCGTTATTCTTATAATGATTGCGCGACATCATGTTGCGCAATTCTGACCTCCCGTTGAAGAAATCAGCACTCGATCAAATTTTGAATTTTTTTTCTAAATTATTGACATCTCTTCCAGGCCTTACGGTACGAGGACTTACGCTTTTTTACCCTTTCACAACCTCAATTTAACCTCAAAATCAACCCTTGTGCTGAAAAGATTCGATACTAGAATACTCACCATATAGCGTTTTTCTTATCGCAAACCCCCTATATGTAGTATTTATCCACAGAGTTAGTCACAAGACGGATCTGTGGATAAGCGGGGGATATTTTTTATTTCACGGACAGGTAAAACCCACATGAATCAGAGTCTGCTGGTGACAAAGCGCGACGGTACTACCGAGCGTATCAATCTGGACAAAATCCATCGAGTTCTCGACTGGGCAGCAGAAGGACTGAATAACGTATCTATATCCCAGGTTGAACTGCGTTCTCACATTCAGTTCTACGACGGCATCAAAACGTCTGATATCCACGAAACCATTATCAAAGCAGCGGCGGATCTGATCTCCCGCGACGCACCGGATTATCAGTACCTCGCTGCGCGTCTGGCGATTTTCCACCTGCGTAAGAAAGCCTACGGCCAGTTCGAGCCGCCGAAGCTTTACGATCACGTGGTGAAAATGGTTGAGCTGGGCAAATACGACACGCATCTGCTGGAAGACTATACGGAAGAAGAGTTCGAGCAGATGAACGGGTTTATCGATCACTGGCGCGACATGAACTTCTCCTACGCGGCGGTGAAGCAGCTCGAAGGCAAATACCTGGTTCAGAACCGTGTGACCGGTGAGATCTACGAAAGCGCCCAGTTCCTCTATATTCTGGTGGCTGCCTGCCTGTTCTCAAACTACCCGCGCGACACCCGTCTGGACTACGTGAAGCGTTTCTACGATGCGGTATCGACGTTCAAAATTTCTCTGCCAACGCCGATCATGTCTGGCGTGCGCACCCCTACCCGTCAGTTCAGCTCCTGCGTACTGATCGAGTGTGGTGACAGCCTGGATTCCATCAACGCCACCTCCAGCGCCATCGTGAAATACGTCTCCCAGCGTGCCGGTATCGGCATCAACGCCGGTCGCATCCGCGCGCTGGGCAGCCCGATTCGCGGCGGTGAAGCGTTCCACACCGGCTGTATCCCGTTCTATAAGCACTTCCAGACGGCGGTAAAATCCTGCTCTCAGGGCGGCGTGCGCGGCGGCGCAGCGACCCTGTTCTACCCAATGTGGCACCTGGAAGTGGAAAGCCTGCTGGTACTGAAAAACAACCGCGGCGTGGAAGGCAACCGCGTGCGTCACATGGACTACGGCGTGCAGATCAACAAGCTGATGTACACCCGTCTGCTGAAAGGGGAAGACATCACCCTGTTCAGCCCGTCCGACGTCCCGGGCCTGTACGACGCGTTCTTCGCCGATCAGGACGAGTTCGAGCGTCTGTACACCAAATATGAAAAAGACGACAGCATCCGTAAACAGCGCCTGAAGGCGGTAGACCTGTTCTCCCTGATGATGCAGGAGCGCGCCTCTACCGGCCGTATCTACATCCAGAACGTTGACCACTGCAATACCCACAGCCCGTTTGATCCGGCGGTTGCGCCAGTGCGCCAGTCTAACCTGTGCCTGGAGATCGCCCTGCCGACCAAACCGCTGGAAGACGTGAACGACGAAAACGGCGAAATCGCCCTGTGTACGCTCTCCGCGTTCAACCTGGGTGCGATTAAGAGCCCGGACGAGCTGGAAGAGCTGGCCGTGCTGGCGGTACGTGCGCTGGATGCCCTGCTGGACTACCAGGATTACCCAATCCCGGCCGCTAAACGCGGCGCAATGGGCCGTCGTACCCTGGGTATCGGCGTGATCAACTTCGCCTACTGGCTGGCGAAAAACGGCAAGCGTTACTCCGACGGCAGCGCTAACAACCTGACGCACCAGACGTTCGAAGCGATTCAGTACTACCTGATGAAAGCCTCTAACGAGCTGGCGAAAGAGCAAGGCGCGTGCCCGTGGTTCAACGAAACCACCTATGCAAAAGGCATTCTGCCGATCGACACCTATAAGAAAGACCTGGATGCGATCGTCAGCGAGCCGCTGCACCTGGACTGGGAAGGCCTGCGCGAGTCCATCAAAACGCACGGCCTGCGTAACTCCACGCTCTCTGCCCTGATGCCGTCCGAGACCTCTTCGCAGATCTCCAACGCCACCAACGGTATTGAGCCACCGCGCGGCCACGTCAGCATTAAAGCGTCGAAAGACGGCGTGCTGCGTCAGGTGGTGCCGGATTACGAAACGCTGGGCAACAACTACGAACTGCTGTGGGAGATGCCAAACAACGACGGCTACCTGCAGCTGGTGGGTATCATGCAGAAGTTTATCGACCAGTCGATCTCTGCCAATACTAACTACGACCCGACGCGCTTCCCGTCCGGCAAGGTACCGATGCAGCAGCTGTTGAAAGACCTGCTGACCGCCTACAAATTTGGCGTGAAAACGCTCTACTATCACAACACTCGTGACGGTGCAGAAGACGCGCAGGACGACCTGGTACCGTCAATTCAGGACGATGGCTGCGAAAGCGGCGCATGTAAGATCTAATGAAGGGCGGGGATATCCCCGCCTTTATTTCGTAAGACAGGACACACTCATGGCATATACCACCTTTTCACAGACGAAAAACGACCAGCTCAAAGAGCCAATGTTCTTCGGCCAGCCGGTCAACGTGGCACGCTACGATCAGCAAAAATATGACATCTTCGAAAAGCTGATTGAAAAGCAACTCTCCTTCTTCTGGCGTCCGGAAGAAGTTGACGTTTCCCGCGACCGTATTGATTACCAGTCGCTGCCGGATCACGAAAAGCATATCTTCATCAGCAATCTGAAGTACCAGACGCTGCTGGACTCCATTCAGGGCCGTAGCCCGAACGTGGCACTGTTGCCGCTGATCTCGATTCCTGAGCTGGAAACCTGGGTGGAAACCTGGGCGTTCTCCGAGACGATCCACTCCCGCTCTTATACCCACATCATCCGCAACATCGTGAACGATCCGGCGGTGGTGTTTGACGATATCGTCACTAACGAGCAGATCCAGAAGCGCGCGGAAGGCATTGCGCACTACTACGACGAGCTGATCGAGATGACCAGCTACTGGCATCTGCTGGGCGAAGGCACCCACAGCGTGAACGGCAAAACCGTTACCGTGAACCTGCGCGCGCTGAAAAAGCAGCTGTACCTCTGCCTGATGAGCGTTAACGCCCTGGAAGCGATCCGCTTCTATGTGAGCTTCGCCTGCTCCTTCGCCTTTGCCGAGCGCAAGCTGATGGAAGGCAACGCCAAAATCATCCGTCTGATCGCTCGTGACGAAGCCCTGCACCTGACCGGCACCCAGCACATGCTGAACCTGCTGCGCAGCGGTACGGACGACCCGGAGATGGCGGAAATCGCCGAAGAGTGCAAGCAGGAGTGCTACGACCTGTTCGTGCTGGCGGCTCAGCAGGAGAAAGAGTGGGCAGACTACCTGTTCCGCGACGGCTCCATGATTGGCCTGAACAAAGATATTCTGTGCCAGTACGTGGAGTACATCACCAACATCCGCATGCAGGCGGTTGGTCTGGACCTGCCGTTCCAGACGCGCTCTAACCCGATTCCGTGGATCAACACCTGGCTGGTATCCGATAACGTGCAGGTTGCGCCGCAGGAAGTGGAAGTGAGCTCTTATCTGGTCGGTCAGATTGATTCTGAAGTCAACACCGACGACCTGAGCGACTTCCAGCTCTGATGACGCGCGTAACGCTGAGCCTTTCTGGCACCGAAGTGCTGTGCCAGGAAGAGCACCCGTCCCTGCTGGTGGCGCTTGAAGCGCATCAGGTGGAGGTAGAGTACCAGTGTCGTGAAGGCTATTGCGGCTCCTGCCGCTGCCGTCTGGTCGCAGGCCAGGTGGACTGGCTGACCGAACCGCTGGCCTTTATCAGTGAAGGGGAAATTTTGCCCTGCTGCTGCCGGGCAAAAGGCGATATTGAGATCGAGATGTAAAAAAGGGCCTTACGGCCCTTTTTCTATTTTAAGAACGTCACCGCTTTATCCGGGAAATCCGTAAACAGCCCGTCCACGTCCGCCTGCTTATACAACACCTCGTAAAGCTGATTCACATCGGTGGCATATGGCGGCAGCTGGTCGGCACGCACCGTGTACGGATGCACCTGCATCTTGCTGGCGTGCGCCTCTTTCACCATCGCCGTCAGCTTCACGTGGCCAGGCGTTGAGCCTTCCGCCACCAGCATGTGATAATCCGGCCCGATGCCGTCAGCGTACCGCGCAATCTGCTTCATCGCGCCCGGCTTGAACATCCAGTCGTAGCTGTAGTTCACCCACTTCCCGTCCGGCTGTTTCTCCTGGGTTTCATTCCAGTCGGTGTAGGCAATCAGCTGCACCAGATTGAGATCCATCCCCATCTTCGGCTCCAGCTCGGTTTTGATGCGCTTCAGCTCGGCGGCGTCAAAACACTGCAGGTAAACTTTGTCCTTCTTGCTGGTGTAGCCGTACTGTTTCAGCACCTCCAGCGTCTTCGCGGCAATGTCCTTTCCTTCCTGATGGTGGAACCACGGCGCTTTGATTTCCGGGTAGATACCGATGTTTTTACCGGTCGAGTGGTTGAGCCCCTGAACAAACTCAATCTCTTCCTGGAAGGTATGGATCCGGAAGTCAGATTTGCCCATCGGGAAGCGTCCCGGGTAGACCTGCACCTTCTTGCCGTTTTCAATCTCAAAGCCTTCGGTAAACTTCAGAGAGCGAATTTCATCCAGGGTAAAGTCGATGGCGTAGTAACGACCGTCTTTGCGCGCGCGGTCCGGGAAACGCTCCGCCACGTCCGTGACGCGGTCAAGATAGTGGTCATGCAGGACGACCAGCTGGTCGTCCTTCGTCATCACCAGATCCTGCTCCAGGTAATCCGCCCCCTGCGCATAGGCCATCGCTTTCGCCGGCAGCGTATGCTCCGGCAGGTAGCCGCTGGCACCGCGGTGGGCGATAACGATTTTATCCGCCGCCAGGGCAGAGCCTGTTATCAGGCCTGCCAGCAGCAGGCCGGTGGTTAATGGAGTTAATTTCATCGCAATGCTCCTTATTGACGACGCGCCAGCACTTCCGCGTGGTGACGTTTCTCGCCGATCATCACAACAACCAGCAGCAGAACCGCCAGCACGCTGCCGCCGATCATCACCATAAAGCCGCCGTCCCAGCCGAAGAAGTCAACGGTGTAGCCCACGATAGCGCTCGCCGCGACGGAACCGCCGAGGTAGCCAAACAGACCGGTAAAGCCTGCCGCCGTGCCCGCCGCTTTTTTCGGCGCCAGCTCAAGCGCGTGCAGACCGATCAGCATCACCGGGCCGTAGATCAGGAAGCCGATAACGATCATACAGGCCATGTCTACTGATGGGTTACCCGGCGGGTTAAGCCAGTAAACGACAGTCGCGATGGTCACCAGGGTCATAAAGAACACGCCCGTTGCGCCGCGGTTGCCTTTAAACACTTTGTCCGACATCCAGCCGCAAATCAGCGTGCCCGGGATCCCGGCGTATTCATACAGGAAGTACGCCCAGGAGGATTTATCCAGCGCGAAATGCTTCACCTCTTTCAGGTAGGTCGGGGACCAGTCAAGGATGCCGTAGCGCAGCAGGTATACGAACACGTTCGCCACCGCGATGTACCACAGCAGCTTGTTCGGCAGCACGTACTTCATGAAGATCTGTTTCGCGGTCAGCTCTTCTTCGTGCTTCTCGCTGTAGTCATCCGGATAGTCGTTTTTGTACTCTTCGATTGGCGGCAGCCCGCAGGACTGCGGCGTGTCGCGCATCAGGGCGAAGGCAATAATCGCCACCAGAATAGCACCAAAGGCAGGCATGTAGAGCGCCGCGTGCCAGTCGTTGAACCAGGCCATCCCCAGCAGGAACAGCAGAGGTGGAAGCCCGCCCCCGACGTTATGCGCGCAGTTCCACACCGACACAATGCCGCCACGCTCCTTCTGCGACCACCAGTGCACCATGGTACGTCCGCACGGCGGCCACCCCATCCCCTGGAACCAGCCGCAGAGGAACAGCAGCACGAACATGATGGCAATGCTGGACGTCGCCCACGGCACAAAGCCCATGAACAGCATGACCGCTGCCGCGAGGATCAGACCGGCGGGCAGGAACACGCGCGGATTCGAGCGGTCCGACACGGAACCCATGATGAATTTAGAAAAACCGTAGGCGATGGAGATCCCCGACAGCGCGAAGCCCAGGTCGCCGCGAGAGAAGCCCTGCTCCACCAGATACGGCATGGCGAGCGCAAAGTTTTTACGTACAAGATAGTACGCCGCATACCCGAAGAAGATCCCGAGGAAGATTTGCCAACGCAGACGGCGGTAGAGAGGATCGATCTCTGCCTCTGGCAGTCGCGCCCGATGCGGCGCAGGTTTGAAGATACTGAGCATAACAGCCTCCGTGGCCTTTCAAAAAATGACCAGGCATCTCGCGCCCGGTTACAGAGGCGGGGATGTTAAAAAAACATGCGGTTTGTTACTGTGAATCAACGCACAGATTGTTACAGAAATATGACAGAATGCGCAAAAAAGCGCATGAAATCACGTTTCAGTTTCGAATTTAGCGCGTTTATGTTCGAAATCAAACAAACCACACGATCTATGTGGCTAAATGCTAAAAAACGAACATAGAGGAAAGGCAATGACAATTCACGATCCACGCTACAGCGATGTGATTATCATTGGCGGTGGCGCAACCGGCGCCGGCATCGCACGCGACTGCGCCCTTCGCGGCTTAAGCGTCACGCTTCTGGAGCGCCACGATATCGCCACCGGCGCGACGGGACGTAACCACGGCCTGCTGCACAGCGGCGCGCGGTATGCAGTCACCGACGGTGAATCCGCGCGCGAATGTATCGCTGAAAACCAGATCCTCAAGCGTATCGCCCGACACTGCATAGAGCCGACCGACGGCCTCTTTATTACCCTTCCCGAAGATGACCTCGCCTTTCAGTCAACCTTTATAACCGCCTGTACTGCAGCGGGCATTCAGGCTGAGGCTATGGATCCGGCGCTGGCCCGGCGGCTGGAGCCGTCGGTGAACCCGACGCTGATCGGCGCGGTGAAGGTGCCTGACGGCACCGTCGATCCGTTCCGCCTGACCGCCGCCAACATGCTGGACGCCCGCGAGCATGGCGCGCGCATTCTGACCGGACATGAAGTGACCGGGCTTATCCGCGAGGGTCATCGCATCTGCGGCGTGCGGGTGTTTGATACGCAGTACAACGAGCACAGCGAGCTGCACGCCGCCGTGGTGGTCAACGCGGCGGGGATCTGGGGCCAGCGCATCGCGGAATACGCCGATTTATCCATCCGCATGTTCCCGGCCAAAGGTTCGCTGCTGATCCTTGACCACCGCATCAATAACCACGTCATCAACCGCTGCCGCAAACCGTCTGACGCCGACATTCTGGTGCCGGGCGACACCATTTCGCTCATCGGTACGACGTCAACGCACGTTGACTACAGCGACATTGACGTCAACCGGGTCACCGCCGAAGAAGTGGATATTCTGCTGCGCGAAGGGGAAAAGCTGGCGCCGGTGATGGCGCAGACGCGTATCCTGCGCGCCTACGCGGGCGTGCGTCCCCTTGTCGCCAGCGATAACGATCCGAGCGGACGTAACGTCAGCCGGGGCATCGTGCTGCTCGATCACGCCGAGCGCGACGGCATGGACGGGTTTATCACCATTACCGGCGGCAAGCTGATGACCTACCGGCTGATGGCCGAGTGGGCGACCGATGCCGTCTGCCGCAAGCTCGGAAATACCGAACCGTGCGTTACCGCAGAACAGCCGCTGCCGGGATCGCGCCAGTCTACCGAAAAAACGCTGCAAAAAATCATCTCCCTGCCCGCGCCGCTGCGCGGTTCGGCCATCTACCGCCACGGCGACAGAACGCCGCAGTGGCTCGGTGAAGGACGACTGAGCCGCAGCCTGGTGTGCGAGTGCGAAGCCGTTACCGCAGGCGAAGTGCAGTACGCGGTAGAGAACCTGACGGTCAACAGCCTGTTGGATCTCCGCCGCCGCACCCGCGTCGGAATGGGGACCTGTCAGGGCGAGCTGTGCGCCTGCCGTGCCGCCGGGCTGCTGCAGCGTTTTCATACCACCACCGCCACCCAGTCGCTCGATCAGCTCAGCGCGTTTTTGAACGAGCGCTGGAAAGGCATTCAGCCTGTCGCCTGGGGCGATGCTCTGCGCGAAAGCGAATTTACCCGCTGGGTCTATCAGGGACTTTGCGGCCTGGAGAAGGAGCAACACGATGAAATTTGATACCGTAATCGTCGGCGGCGGGCTGGCAGGCTTGCTCTGCGGCATCAAACTCACGAAGCAGGGGCTGCGCTGCGCCATTATCACCCGTGGCCAGAGCGCCCTGCACTTCTCGTCGGGATCGCTGGATCTGGTGGACGAAGCGTACCGCGACAGGCTGCCGCCGGAGCACCCGTATCACCTGGTTGGCGCGCAGCATATTGACCGCTTTGCGCTGGAAGCCGAAGCGCTGCTGGCGGGCTGCGGCGCGCGTCTGAAGGGAAGCGCCAGGCAAAATCACCAGCGCATCACGCCGCTCGGCACCCTGCGCTCCGCGTGGCTCAGCCCGGAGGAAGTCCCCGTGGCCCCCGTCAGCGCGGGACGAGTGCGGGTGGTGGGTATTAGCGGCTTTCTGGATTTTCAACCCCATCTCGCGGCGGCCTCGCTCTGTCGCCAGGGCATCAACGCCGACACGGCAGAAATAGAGCTGCCCGAGCTGGATGTCCTGCGCGATAACCCGAGCGAGTTTCGCGCGGTGAATATCGCCCGTTTTCTGGATAACGAGGACAAATGGCCGCTGCTGTATGACGCGCTCAGGCCGCTCGGTGAAACCTGCGAAGCCCTGTTAATGCCCGCCTGCTTTGGTTTAAACGACAACCGGCTCTGGCGCTGGCTCTCGGATCGTCTGCCCTGCACGCTCGGTTTACTGCCGACGCTTCCCCCTTCCGTACCCGGCATTCGTCTGCACACCCAGCTTCAGCGCCAGTTTGTTGCGCAGGGCGGCGTATGGATGGCGGGTGACGAGGTGAAAAAAATCACCCTGACCGACGGCGCGGTGAGCGAAATCTGGACGCGCAACCACGAGGATATTCCGCTTCGCGCCCGCTATACGGTGCTGGCGAGCGGAAGCTTCTTCAGCAACGGGCTGCTGAGCAGCCGGGAGGGCATCCGGGAAGCGATTATGGGGCTGGATGTGCGGCAAACCGCTTCCCGCGCGGACTGGTATCAGTGTGATTTCTTCACGCCGCAGCCCTGGCAGCAGTTTGGCGTAATTGTCGATAACCGGCTACATCCGCAGCTTTCCGGTATGCCCGTCGGTAATCTTTTTGCCATCGGCTCGCTGCTGGGCGGATACGATCCGATCCCCCAGGGATGCGGCGGCGGGGTTTGCGCCGTCACGGCGCTGTATGTAGCCGAGCAGATTATCCAGCGCGTGGAGGCTGAACAATGAACGATACCCGTTTCGAAAGCTGCATTAAATGCACGGTCTGTACCACCGTCTGCCCGGTCAGCGGCGTAAACCCGCGCTACCCTGGGCCAAAGCAGGCCGGGCCGGACGGCGAGCGTCTGCGCCTGAAGGACGGCAAGCTGTACGATGAAGCGCTGAAATACTGCATCAACTGCAAGCGCTGCGAGGTCGCCTGCCCGTCGGATGTGAAAATCGGCGATATTATTCAGCGCGCCCGGGCGCGGTACAGCACGCAAAAGCCGTCGCTGCGCGATGCGATCCTGAGCCATACCGATCTGATGGGCAGCGTCTCCACGCCGTTTGCCCCGCTGGTGAATGCCGCAACCTCACTCAAGCCGGTGCGTCGGCTGCTGAATGCCACGCTTAAAATAGACCATCACCGCAGCCTGCCAAAATATTCTCACGGCACCTTCCGTCGCTGGTATAAAACCGTCGCGGAGCAGCAGGCGCAGTACGACGATCGGGTAGCCTTTTTCCACGGCTGCTATGTGAACTACAACCACCCGCAGTTGGGAAAAGACCTGCTGAAGGTGCTGAACGCTATGGGAACCGGCGTACAACTGCTTAGCAAAGAAAAGTGCTGCGGCGTGCCGCTGATTGCCAACGGGTTTACCGATAAAGCGCGCAGGCAGGCCAAAAGCAACGTCAGCTCCCTGCGCGAAGCGATTGTCGATAAAGGCATGCCGGTGCTGGCGACGTCGTCCACCTGCACCTTCACCCTGCGCGATGAGTACCCGCACCTGCTGGACGTGGATAACGCCGGACTGCGCGAGCACATCGAGCTGGCGACGCGCTTCCTCTGGCGCAAGCTGGACAGCGGGCAGACGTTGCCGCTGGGAACATTGCCGCTGAAGGTGGTCTATCACACCCCGTGTCATATGGAGAAAATGGGCTGGTCGCTTTATACGCTGGAGCTGCTGCGGTTAATTCCGGGGCTGGAGCTGACGGTGCTGGATTCGCGCTGCTGCGGCATCGCAGGCACCTACGGCTTTAAGCGTGAAAACTACGATACCTCGCAGGCAATTGGTGCCCCGCTGTTCCGCCAGATTGAAGAGAGCGGCGCGGATATCGTGGTGACGGACTGCGAAACCTGTAAATGGCAGATTGAGATGTCCACCAGCAAGCGCTGCGAACATCCGATTACCCTGCTGGCGAAAGCGCTGGGCTGAACGTTGCCGGGGCGAGAGGCCCCGGCACAGGCATTACTCAACGAACAGCGACTCGACAACGTTAATCCAGCCGTGCTCGCTGGCGACCTCTTTGCCGTTGAGCCAGCGGCGCAGCATATTCAGCGCCATCATGGCGCACACCTCCTGACGCACCGCCAGGCTGTGGCGGGTGATGCTCATTTTTACCCGCAGCGCCCAGGTGCCTTCCGGCGTCGCCAGCGCGAAGTTGAGGTAATCCTCATCCAGCCCGCCGACAAACAGCGCCAGACCGGCAAAATGCTTCACCCTTCTTTCGGAAGCCCAGCGGGCGGTTTGCGCCAGGGTCTCCTGCTGAAACGGCACCACTTCGCTGGCGAGCAGCGGCGCGTTGACGCGCGACAATTGCAGCGCCAGCAGGCCACCGGTGAACTGCTCGCTTAAGGTCACGCTGAGCTGGCGAGTCTGCAGATGTTTTGCAATCTGCTCAGGCAACCCTTCCGTCCCTTCAAAAATCAGGCTTTCGCCCGCCACGCGCTGCACCTCAGGCCACAGGGCCAGCATCGCCTCTTTCTGCGTGGCCGGTCCTGTTAATTTGAGTTCAATGATCGGCATAGAGGAGCGATAGCCCATGGAGACGCCCGGCGGCAGCGGAAGGTGGTCAAGGCTCTGGGCCAGATCGCTTTCCGAGCGGCCAAAGGTGGTCAGGCGCAGGCACAGCGGAGGTTCAGGCAGAGTAAAACGCTGGCGAAGGCGCGGCAGGATCTGCTGCTCGACCATCACCTTAAATTCGGAGGGCACGCCCGGCGTGAAGAACATCAGGCAGCGGTTCAGCTGCATGGCAAACCCGCATGCGGTACCGACCGGGTTATCAACCAGCTCGGCGCTGGCGGGAATTTCAGCCTGCTTGCGGTTGCTGGGGGCCATGACGCGGCCACGTTCGGTGAAAAAGCGTTCCATCTGCGAAAGCCACGCCTCGTGCAGCATCAGCCCTTCGCCTTTTGCGGTCGCGGCGGCCAGCGCGCTGAGATCGTCACCGGTGGGGCCGAGCCCGCCGTTCACAATCAGCACGTCGCACTGTTCACTGCGCTCGCGCAAAACAGCGACCAGTGACTCCAGATTGTCGCCCACGGTATTGCGGCGCGTTAACGGTAATCCATGCTCAAAGAAAAGATCGGCAAGCCAGGCAGCATTGGTATCAATAATCTGTCCGTGCAGCACTTCGTCGCCGGTGGATAACATCTCCACGTTAATCATTGTGTTCTCCCGCTTATTTGGTCAAAACACTATAGCGCAAACGCGGGGTGGAGATGAGAGAAACTGGCGCGACGGAACGCCGCGCCGGAACGATTAGAAGCCTGCGCTCACGCCCACGTACGGGCCGTCAGCCAGCGCGTTATCGCGGTTGCCGTCTTTACCGGCCAGATTCAGATAACGGTAGCCCGCTTCGATGGTAATCGGACGCATGATGGTCCAGCGCGCGCCGGCGTTGGCTTCTTCATAGCTGTCGATGCCGCTGGAGAGGGAATCCGGAGAGTAGTAGTACTCGCCAAACAGGCCGAAGCTGTCGCCAATTTTCCACTGCAGGCCGCCGCCCACTGCCGCTGCGTACCCTTCATCACCGTCATTTGGGTTGGTGTAGATACCTTTACCGCCAACGGTGGCCAGGAATGGGCCAAGAGGAATATTCAGACCGAGGCCGAGGCTTGCCGCGTCGCCGTCGTCATCGTTGTGCGTCCAGCCGCCGGTCATTGCCAGACCGGAGGTGTCAGTACCCATGCCAAAACCGAGGTGGGTATAGTCCTGACCCGCCGAACCATTAATGCTAATGGCGTTAGCCGCCGCAGATACAACCATCAGGCCGAGGCCCAGTAATGCCACTTTTTTCATTGTCGCGATCCTGCATAATTATAGAGAAGTCCCCAAAACCGCGAGATTTTAACCTGAGTCTGCGGGGGATCAAGCACTCTGCGTGCGGCGGACAGGAAGATTGTAACGATTTGAAACCCCCGGCTTTTTTACGTAAGCAGCAGAAAGCGCATTTTGACGCAAAGGCCACCCAGCGTTTCGCTGCGAGTCAGCTGTAAATGGCTGCGGTGCAGCCGGACGATATCCCCCGCCAGCGCCAGCCCAATCCCGGAACCGGCGGCGTTCCCGACGTTGTCCAGACGGTGGAAAGGCTGCATCGCCTGGTAGATCTGATCCTCTTCAATGCCGGGGCCGCTGTCCTCAACGCTCAGCTCAACGGCACCGCCATCCACGCGCAGGAAAACGGTCACGGTCCCGCCTGCAGGCGTATATTTAATAGCGTTCTCCAGCAGGTTGGCGCACAGCTCGCCCAGCAGAACGTCATCGCCTTCGATCGTGACCGGATGCTGTACACCGTCATACCCTAAATCGATCGCCTTGCTCCGCGCCTGCGTCAGCCGGGAAAAGCAGCAGTTCTGCACCACCTGAACCAGATCCACAGGCGTAAAATGACGATCCCCCTGCTCTTTTCCCTTCACCGCTGAAAGCTGCAGCAGCCGCTCGGTGAGTACGATAGTGTCGTCCAGGGTGACATTCATTGCCCGCAGGCTCTCCTGCCACAGGGCGGGATCCTGACGCGCGAGCGCGACGGAGGCCTGGGTTTTAAGCACCGCCAGCGGCGTTTTGAGCTGGTGCGACGCATCCGCGTTAAAGCGTTCCTGACGCGAAAGCACGCCGCGCAGCCGGTCGATATAGCGGTTAAAGGCGACTATCAGCAGCCGGGTCTCGGACCAGGGCAGCAGCTCCGGCAGCGGTGCGAGCAGGCCCGGCTCGCGCCGCACCATCAGTGACGAAAGCTGGCGCATTGGGCGCAGCACGCGGCGCAGCAGCCATGCGGTCAGCACCAGCGTCAGCAGCACCAGCAGTCCCTGTGAAACCCAGGATGAAAAGAGCAGCTGGCTGGCGAGATAGCGGCGGGACTGGAGCGTCTCGGCGACGTAAATCTCCGCCATGCCAAAAACATTATCTTCATTTACGGGCTGCAGCAGGCGCGCCACCCGAATCGCCTGGCCGCGATATTCGGTGTGGTAAAACCAGGCCAGCGCCGGATAGAGCGTTGTGCGCGACGTCGCAGGCGGCATCTTTGGCAGATCGTCATAGCCGGAGATCACCCGTCCGTCGGGGTCGACCACCTTATAGTAGAGCCGGTCGTTCATGTTGAGCTCAAAGCTGTCGAGCACCACCCAGGGCACGTCCACCGCCAGCCTGCTGTTGCGCACCTCCAGCCGCTCGGAGATGGTGCGGGCAGAGGATAACAGCGTGCGATCGTAGGCCTGCGTGGCCGCCTGCAGCGCGCTAACGTAGCTGTTAAAGGCCGACAATCCCCACAGCAGCAGCAGCGGCAGACCCAGGAAAAGCAACAGCTGCAGATAGAGCGACTGCGGCTTAACCCACCTCATCGCCGCACTCCAGCACGTACCCAAGCCCCCGAAGGGTGGTGATCCGCACGCCGCTGCCGGTCAGCTTCTTACGCAGCCGGTGAATATAGAGATCGATGCTTTCAGGGCTGACGTCGTCGTTCAGGCTGAACACCTGGTCGAAAAGCTGCTGTCGTGAAACCGGACGGGTCCGGCGGTGCATCAGCACTTTCAGCAGGGAGAGCTCCCGCGGCGTCAGGGAAAGCGGTTCATCGCGCAGCAGGAAAAAGCCCTCGTCGTCATACTCCAGCTCCCCAAGGCGCTGGCGCTCCTGCGTTCGACCCTCGCTTCGGCGCAACAGGGCGCGCAGACGCGCGTCAAGTTCCTCCAGCTCAAACGGTTTTGGCAGATAGTCATCTGCCCCGGCGTTCAGTCCCTTCACCCGATCCGCCACGTTGCTGCGGGCGGTAAGAAACAGCACCGGCAGCGTTTGCCCCCGTTTTCTGAGGCGGTGGACCACTTCCAGGCCGTCAAAACCGGGCATGCCGATGTCCAGAATAGCGACCGCGTAGTTTTCACCCTGCAGCAGATGGTCGGCGGCACGTCCGTCGGAGACGCAGTCCACGGCAAAGCCTTCCTGCACCAGCGCTTTCTCCAGCCAGTGAGCCAGCTCACGATTATCTTCTGCGAGTAAGAGACGCATGTCACATCCTGTAAAGTTGGTGTCCCGTTGAAAGGGAAATGAAAGGTTATTGTTTTAACAATCACGCAACGGAACCGCTACAAGGTGGTTCACATAATCAGAAAAAAAGACCCGTACCCCCGGCGTGAGGATAAACGATGAAAAAACAATTACTTTCTACCCTTGCTGCAAGCGTGTTGCTGTTAAGTACCTCTGTCGTTCAGGCCCAGGACGCTCCGTCCCGTACCGAATGTATCGCCCCGGCCAAACCGGGCGGCGGTTTCGATCTCACCTGCAAGCTTATTCAGGTCAGCCTGCTGGAGACGAAGGCCATTGAGAAACCGATGCGCGTCACCTATATGCCAGGCGGCGTGGGCGCGGTGGCCTATAACGCGATTGTCGCGCAACGTCCGGCGGAAGCGGGAACGGTGGTGGCCTTCTCCGGCGGCTCGCTGCTGAACCTGTCGCAGGGCAAGTTTGGCCGCTACGGTGTGGACGACGTGCGCTGGCTGGCGACCGTCGGCACCGACTACGGAATGATTGCCGTGCGTGCCGATTCCCCGTGGAAATCCCTGAAAGATCTGCTGACCGCTATGGAAAAAGATCCGAACAGCGTGGTGATTGGCGCAGGGGCGTCTATCGGCAGCCAGGACTGGATGAAAGCGGCCCTTCTCGCCCAGCAGGCGAAGGTTGACCCGCACAAGATGCGCTACGTGGCCTTTGAGGGTGGCGGCGAACCGGTCACTGCGCTGATGGGCAACCACGTTCAGGCCGTTTCCGGCGATCTCAGCGAGATGGTGCCGTACCTGAGCGGGGATAAAATCCGCGTGCTGGCGGTCTTCTCGGAAAACCGTCTGCCGGGCCAGCTGGCGAACGTCCCGACCGCCAAAGAGCAGGGTTATAACCTGGTCTGGCCGATCATCCGCGGCTTCTTCGTCGGGCCAAAAGTGACCGACGCCGAGTACCAGTGGTGGGTCGACGCGTTCAACAAACTCCAGCAGACCGAAGAGTTTAAGAAACAGCGCGATCTGCGCGGACTGTTTGAGTTTAACCTGACCGGTAAGCCACTGGATGAGTACGTCAAAAAACAGGTGAATGACTACCGCGAACAGGCGAAAGCCTTTGGCCTGGCGAAATAACCGGAGGCGCTATGAGCGATCGTATTTTTGCCGGGATATGGCTGCTGCTCTGCGTTGGCGGGATGTTTGTCGCCTGGCAGATCCACAGCGAATACAGCTATGAACCCGTGGGACCCCGTCCCTTCCCGATGGGCATCGTCGGCCTGATGCTGCTCTGCTCGGTGGCGCTGCTGCTTCGCCACCCGGATACCGTCGAGTGGCCGCCGCGTCGCATTCTGCAACGTCTGCTGGTGATGGTGATTGTCCTGCTGATGTATGCCTGGGGCTTTGAGTGGCTCGGCTTCCCGGTGGCGACCGCCATTCTGACGATGGTCATCGGCATGCTGTTTAACGCCACCCTCCCCGCGGCGGGGATCTCTGGCGTGGTGATGGGGATTTTACTGTGGTACGCCTTTGACCGCCTGCTGGACGTGACGTTACCGCTCGGCGTCTGGCTTAATTAACGGAGCACGCTATGGATACCTGGATTTACCTCTCGCAGGGGTTCGCCGTGGCGATGACCCCGGAAAACCTGGTGATCGCCCTGATCGGCTGTTTCGTGGGCACGATTGTCGGCCTGCTGCCGGGCCTTGGGCCGATCAACGGCGTGGCGATTTTACTCCCGCTGGCGTTTGCCCTGCATCTGCCTGCGGAATCGGCGCTGATCCTGCTGGCAACGGTCTACATCGGCTGTGAATATGGCGAACGCATTTCGTCGATCCTGCTTAACGTGCCGGGGGATGCGGCGGCGATCATGACCGCGCTGGACGGCTACCCAATGGCGCGGCAGGGACGCGGCGGCGTGGCGCTCTCCATCTCTGCGGTCAGTTCATTCTTTGGCTCACTGATTGCCATTGGCGGCATCATTCTGTTCGCTCCTGCGCTGGCCCAGTGGTCGCTGGCGTTTGGTCCGGCAGAATATTTTGCCCTGATGGTGTTCGCCATTGCCTGCCTCGGCAGCATGATGGCGCAAAATCCGCTGAAGTCGTTTTTATCCGCGCTGATTGGCTTAGGGTTAGCCACCGTCGGCGTGGATGCCAACACCGGGGTCTATCGCTTTACCTTCGACAGCGTTCACCTGTCCGATGGCGTGCAGTTCATTGTCGTCGTGATCGGCCTGTTCTCTGTCTCTGAGATCTTACTGATGCTGGAGCATACCAGCAGCGGGCAGACGCTGGTGCGCAAAACCGGCCGGATGCTCTTTAGCGCTAAAGAGGGCGCGCAGTGCATCGGCGCCACGCTGCGCTCGTCGGTGATTGGCTTCTTCGTCGGCATCCTGCCGGGCGCCGGGGCCACTATCGCCAGCGCCATCACCTACATGACCGAGAAGAAGCTCAGCGGCAATAGCGACAGCTTTGGTAAAGGCGATATTCGCGGCGTCGCCGCGCCTGAGGCGGCCAATAACGCCTCGGCCTGCGGCTCGTTTATCCCGATGCTGACCCTGGGCGTGCCGGGATCCGGCACCACGGCGGTGATGATGGGCGCGCTGACGCTCTATAACATCACGCCCGGCCCGGCGATGTTTACCGAGCAGCCTGATATTGTCTGGGGGCTGATTGCCGCGCTGCTGATCGCCAACGTCATGCTACTGGTGATGAATATCCCGCTGATTGGGCTGTTCACCCGCATGCTGACGATTCCGCTGTGGTTCCTGGTGCCCGCCATTGCCGCCGTCTCTGCGGTGGGGGTTTACGCGGTGCACAGCACCACGTTTGACCTCGTGCTGATGGTGGTCCTCGGCGTGTTCGGCTACATCCTGCGAAAAATGCACTTCCCAATGTCTCCGCTGATTTTGGGCTTTGTGCTGGGTGAGATGCTGGAGCAGAACCTGCGCCGCGCCCTGTCCATCAGCAACGGTAATGTGTCGATACTGTGGGACAGCAGCGTCGCGAAGGTTCTGTTAGCGCTCGCGGTCATGGTGATTGTGGTGCCGCCGGTGTTGCGCCTGCTGCGTCGTCGCCAGCGCAAACCGGAGCCGGATATCGGCTAACTATACGGACAGCTGGGCATTGACCCACTGCTTTAACGCCTGGCGGGAGATCTTAATCCCGCCATTTTTTAGCTCAGCCGGCAGCACCAGCCAGTGAACGGGCTGCTCAAAGCGCGCCAGCCTGCCCTGTACCCAGGTCGGGAAACGGGTGATATCCGTTCCCGGCTCGCACTCCACCACCGCCACCGGACGCTGTCCAAACTCGGCGTCATCCAGCGGGACGATAAACACCTGGTTAATCTGCGGATGCGCGGCGATAACGCGCTCCAGCGATTCCGGCTGGATCCCCTCTCCACCGCTGAAAAAGAGATTGTCCATGCGGCCTAAAATCGTCAGACGGTCGCCATGCCATTCCCCGCGATCGCGAGTGGCAAACCAGCCCTGCGCGTTGATCAGCGGTATCAGCGCGCCGTCCCGCCAGTAGCCGGAAGCCATGCTCTGCGCTTTGATCCAGACTTCACCGTTAACGACCTGCACCTCTCTGCCCGGCAGCGCACGGCCCACGTCCGGATCGCCGTCAGCCTCTTTTGCGCAGACGGTAGAGGCAAACTCGGTGAGGCCATAGCCGCAGTACGTCCGAACGCCCTGTTCCCGGGCCTTTTGCGTCAGCGTCACGGGAATGGCCGCCCCGCCGAGCAGCACCGCTTTCAGTGCGATGTGGCTTTCGCTATTGAGGAGACGCCAGAGCTGGGTCGGCACCAGCGAGGCGTGGGTGCAGCCGCGTAGCGCCTGCTCCAGCGGCTGCTTCTCGCGCACGGTTAAGCGCGCACCGGCATGCAGCCAGCGCCATAAAATCCCCTGGCCGGAAACGTGAAACAGCGGCAGCGAAAGCAGCCAGTCGTCATTATCCCCGTAGGGCATCAGCGACAGCACGCCGCGGGCGCTGGCAAGATGGGCGGCGCAGGTATGCACCGCCGCCTTCGGCAGCCCGGTGGAGCCGGAGGTGAGCGTCATGGTGGCCAGCCGCGCCGGCTGCCACGCAGCGCAGTACGCATCCGCTGGCTCGCACATGCTCAGGCCGTGAAGGCCGTCGTAGCTGCCGTCCAGCACCAGCGCAAAGCGCAGCGTCATCTGCGGGATCAGCACGTCGAGCAGCGGGCGCGGCAGCTGCGGATTAACGGGAAGAATACGTGCCCCGCACTGAAGCAGCGCCAGCCATGCCAGCAGCGTTTGCGGGTGGTTATAGGCCAGCAGCAGTACGCCGTCGCCCTCCGCCACGCCCTGCTGGTGAAACCCTGCCGCAAGGCGCTCGACGCGCGCGCACAACTGCTGCCAGGTAAGCGCTTCATCATTCAGTCTCAGGGCCGGTTTATCGGCAAAAAGCGCGCGCCAGTGACGCCAGGGCCAGTCGGTAAAACTCATAGCAACGGCTCCAGCGCCTCTGCGTCGAGGCACGGCAGCGTGCTGGCAGGCCACTCGCGGAGAAGCTGAGCCTGCATCAGGTTCAGCGTGTCGAGGCCGGGAACCGTGTCCGGCGTTAACCAGGCGGCAATGCGCGCCAGCTGGGTCAGCCCCAGGCTGGACTCTATCGACGAGCTGATCACCGCCGTCAGCCCCAGCGCGTGCGCCGCCGAGATCTGCTCGCGCACCTTCGTCAGGCTGCCGGTTAGCGTCGGCTTAATCACCACCGCGCTGACGCCGGGCTCGGCGACAAATTCAAAATCGTCCTCGCGCAGGCTTTCATCCCAGGCGATGGCGATCCCCGTTTCGCGGGCAAAGGCGCGCGAATCATCGCGGGTTTTGCACGGTTCTTCGAGGAAGGCAATGCGGCTGCGGTACGCCGGGTTAACGTACTTCGCGAACTGCAGCGCCTTAAGCGGCGTCCACGCGCGGTTGGCATCCAGACGCAGGTGCAGATCGGGAATTGCTTCCAGCAGCAGGTTGGCGACCATGCCGTCACGCACCGCTTCGTAGAGACCGACTTTGATTTTCGCCACTTTCTCGCCCGGCATGGCGGCAAGCAGCGCGAACAGCTCGTCCGGGTCGCCCGTGCAGAGTGGTGCCGCGCGATAGTTAGCCTCTTCCGGCAGGCTACCGTCCAGCTCCGCCAGCGCGCAGCTGATGCCAAAGGCGGCGGAACGCGCGTCCGGTAATGCCGGGTTTACGCCCTCACGCCACGCCTTTACCCACGTCAGCAATGCAGACTGCGCGTCATCCAGCGACTCCAGGCTAAAGCCCGGCAGAGGCGAAATCTCGCCCCAGCCTTCCTGCTCGTCCTGCTGAAGATGCACGAAGAAGCCGTCACGGGTTTTTAACCGCCGTTCACGCAGCACCACGCCCGCGTCCATCGGTATCTGCCAGCGGTAAACCTGCGCGAGACGCATTACGGATTCCGTTTGTATTTGCTGAAGTCTGGCTGGCGTTTTTCGTTAAACGCGTTGCGTCCTTCCTGACCCTCTTCGGTCATGTAGAACAGCATGGTGGCGTTACCCGCCAGCTCCTGCAGACCCGCCTGACCGTCACAGTCGGCATTAAGTGCCGCTTTCAGGCAGCGCAGCGCCATCGGGCTGTTTTGCAGCATCTCGCGGCACCAGCGCACGGTCTCTTTTTCGAGATCGGCAAGCGGCACCACGGTATTCACCAGGCCCATATCCAGCGCTTCCTGTGCGTTGTACTGGCGGCACAGGAACCAGATTTCGCGGGCTTTTTTCTGCCCGACGATGCGCGCCATGTAAGAGGCACCCCAGCCGCCGTCGAAGGAGCCCACTTTCGGGCCGGTCTGGCCGAAGATGGCATTTTCAGCAGCGATGGTCAGGTCGCACATCATGTGCAGCACGTGGCCGCCGCCGATGGAGTAGCCCGCCACCATCGCCACCACCGGTTTCGGGCAGGTGCGGATCTGGCGCTGGAAATCGAGGACGTTCAGGTGGTGCGTGCCCGCATCATCCTGGTATCCGCCGTAGTCGCCGCGCACCTTCTGATCGCCACCGGAGCAGAAGGCCTTCTCGCCTTCACCGGTCAGCACGATCACGCCGATACTGTCGTCGTAGCGCGCATCCGCCAGGGCCTGAATCATCTCTTTGACGGTCAGCGGACGGAAGGCGTTACGCACCTGCGGACGGTTGATGGTGATTTTGGCAATGCCGTCGGCGGATTTGTGGTAACGAATGTCAGTGTAGCCTTCGGAGCAGTCCTGCCATTCAACCGGCGCATAAAGCATGTGTTCATCAGGATAGATCATAGAGTGTCCTTTATTCGAAGACGCAGTATCTGAGCCAGACTCGCGGCAACCGCGTCGGGGTTTTCCCGGTGGGCGTTGTGTCCGGCGTTTGGAATCGCATGGCGAACGGCGTCCAGTTCAGCGGCCAGGGCCGCGAACTTCTGGTCACGTTCACCGTAGATATAGTCAAAAGGGAAATTGCATACGCTAATCGCGGCACGTAAATCGGGCTGCACGGCCAGCGACGTTGCTTCGAGCATCTTCGCCAGCGTCGCGCCGTTGTTCTGGCTGCGCAGGGCAATAAGCGCCTTGCGCTGGTGGTCAGCGAGGGAAGCAAATACCGGCTGTTGATACCAGTCGGTAAAGACCTTTTCCAGCGGTTCGGTGCGAAAACGCGTCGCCCAGCGGCGGTCGGATGTCCACCGCGCGTGACGCTCATCCTCATCCTGCAGGCCCGGATGTCCACCTTCAACGATCACCCCCAGCAGCCCCTTTGGCTGCTGGCAAGCATGAAACATCGCAATGCGGCCGCCGAGGGAGTACCCCACCAGCCAGTAGTTCAGTATGTTGTAACTAAGTAGAGTTCGGGTAAGTAACGTGCTCATCTCGTCGAACCCCGTCACGGCAATATCCCCGGACGCACCGTGGCCCGGCAGGTCAAGATAGAGCCGGGAATACTCGCCAAGTTGCTTCCCGACAGCCTGCCACTCGCGGCAGTCGCCGGAAAAACCGTGCAAAAAGACCAGCCAGGGATAGCCCGGTTTTCCGGCCTGCTGCACGCCCGAGAGGATCACAGCTGGCTCACCTGCGCCAGCAGGCTTTGCAGGGTCTGCGCGCCGTCGGCCTCGTTCACCACCAGCTCAATCAGCGTCGCGCCCGGCTGCTTCCAGGCGGTGCTTAACGCCGCTTCCAGCTGTTCCCAGCTTTCCGGGCGATGGTATTTCAGGCTGAACATCGCCGCGGCGTGTTCAAACTGCACGTTCTGCGGCATCAGGTAGAAGCGCTCGCGCTCGCTCTGGGGCGTTGGTAACAGGGAGAAAATCTGCCCACCGTTGTTGTTGACCACAATCAGCACAAACGGCGCGGACGCCTGACGCAGTAGCGCCAGCGCGTTGAGATCGTAGAGCGCGGAGAGATCGCCCACGATCGCCAGCGTCGATTTCGCGCTGGCGCGCTGCACCCCCGCCGCCGTCGAGATCAGCCCGTCGATGCCGCTGGCACCGCGGTTGCTGTACACCGGGTAGCCCACCGGCAGCTTCGAAAAGGCATCGATCAGCCGCACGACCAGGCTATTGCCGACAAACAGCTGCCCCTGTTCTGGCAGGTATTGGCGAATACGGTGCGCCAGCCCGGCCTCGCTGAATGTCTCACAGCGCGCTTTGGTGATTTCCCACGCCTGACGCGACAACTCAGGGATCGCCACCGCCCAGGGCTGACGTTTTTCCGCCGGGTGCAGTTCCAGCCAGCTATCAATTTTGCTCACCAGACGACGGCCACGATGGTGCGCCGGGTCGAGCCGCCCTTCCAGCGCGTCCACCACCCAGTACTCTTCCGGCGTGCAGGTCGCCTGCCACTGCAGCAGACGTTTTCCGGTCAGGCTTGCGCCGATCTGGACCACAATCTGCGCCTGCGAAAGCTCAGTAACCGCTTTCGCGTTACCCAGCCAGAGATCGGCGCACGGCAGCGGCTGGCCGGTCTGGGAAAGCACGTCGCCAATCAGCGGCCAGCCGAGGGTTTGCGCCCATTCAGCGACCAGCCTGCCTTCGGCAGCGCTCATGCGCCCGGCGATGACCACGCCTCGCTTCTGCCGCCAGAAGAACCAGTCGCGCTGTTTCGCGCTCTCAAGATGCGTCTGCTCGCGCAGCCACGGCTTTTCGCTCTGCCACCATTCGCCGAGCGACCGCTGCCAGTCAAGGCCGGTATCGTCCAGCTCGCCGTACAGCGGCTCGGCAAACGGGCAGTTGATATGCAGCGCCCCGCTGCGCAATGTCGCCATGGCGTGATCGACGGTGGAGACCAGCCAGCTTGCAGGAATATCCTGGGTGGGACGCGGTAACGAAACCGTCTGCGAAGGGTGCGTAGAAAAAAGTCCGGGCTGGCGAATAGCCTGATTGGCGCCGCAGTCGATTAGCTCAGGCGGACGGTCGGCCGTCAGCAGGATCAGTTTTTCACCGGTTAACCCGGCTTCAATCAGGGCCGGATAGAGGTTCGCCACGGCGGTACCGGAAGTGACAATCACCGCCACGGGTTCTTTGCTGACCTTCGCCAGCCCGAGCGCGAGATGTCCCAGACCTCGCTCGTCAAAGTGGGTGTGGTGAACAAACGCCCGGTTTTCAGCCGCCGCCAGCGTCAGCGGCGTTGAGCGAGAACCCGGTGCAATACACACGTGCCTGACGCCATGGCGCGTCAGGGCTTCAAGGATCACCGCCGCCCAGCGTCGGTTAAAAGAACTTACTGACATGAGATTGTCCGGTATCAAGAATGCGACACAGTATAAATAATAGAAAAAATTGGAATTTTGATATGAATCGGGATTGCGCGAATCAGTATTAATCCCTTAGGAGCAGAGAGCGCAATCCGGCGGCTTTGTTTTCGATCTCCTGCCACTCCTGCTCCGGGTCAGAGCCGCTGACAATGCCCGCTCCGGCGTAAAGCCGCAGAGCGTCTTCCTGTACGCGCGCCGAGCGCAGCGCCACGCAGAATTCGCTTTGTTGGGGGGATAAATACCCGGCCGAACCGGCGTACCACTCGCGGTTAAAGGGTTCAACGTGCTGAATAAACTCGCGCGCTGGCTGTCGCGGAAGCCCGGCAACCGCCGCCGTCGGCTGTAGCACGTGCAGGCACAGCTCATCGTCGGCCTGCTTGAGCTCGGTCCAGATACAGCGGCGTAAGTGCTGCACTTTGCGCAGGCGGACGACCTGAGCCGGCAACACCTCCAGCGTCTGCGTATGGTGTTGAAGACGCTGGCAGATATCTTCCACCACCAGCATATTTTCGCGCTGGTTTTTATCGTCATTCAGCAGCCACTCGCCCAGACGCTGCGCCTGTTTATCGTCAGTATGGCTGGCGACGGTGCCCGCCAGCGCTTCGGTGCGCAGCAGCTTGCCGCGCCGCCGCCAGAGACGCTCGGGCGTGGAGCCGAGAAACGCGTTGCTGGCGTCGAATATCATGCAGAAATGATAGCAGTTTAAATTCAGGGCGCGGCTGGCGGCCATCAGCGCGACGGGGTTAACGCGCTGTTTACACTGCAGGTCGGTTGCTCGGGCGAGAACGACCTTTTCGAAATCACCGCGTGCAATCGTCTCTGTCGCTTTGCCGATAAGGCTAAGCCATTGCGGTTTTTCCGGGTGATGGGTTTCGCGCTCAACCTGCACGGAGAGCGGACGGATCGGTCTGGCGGGAAGCAGTTGCTGTAAGAACGCCCGCGCGGTGTCGGCATCGTCCTCAAGCGAGCTGTCGCTCCACAGCTGCAGACGCAACGTGGCGTTGCCAGCGGTACGTCGCCACAGCAGACGCGGTAAAAAGAGGCTGCCCTGCTCCGGGTTAAACGCGTTCAGGCCGCAGATTCGGGTATCTTCAGGGGCGTGCTGCGCACTTAAAAACTGCGAGGCTAACGCCAGAGAGGAGAATTGGACGACCGCTCCCAACGCGGCCAGCTCTTCATCGCCGTTACGCTGTTGCCAGTAAAACTGGGGATAGCACTGCTGCTCGCCCAGCCAGGCAAGGGGATCGAAGGCATCGTTTAACGGGAAAGAAACGTCGAAATGACGCAGGCCGGATGTGGCAGGTAACGCTTGCGAAAGATGGCTACGCAATTGTTCCAGCGCGAGGAAAATCGAATTCACGCGAACCTCTCCCTGTTAAAACCTCATATTATACGGGGTACCATAAGAAATATCAGTACCCACGTATAGGGAGTGGTTAAACGGCTTAACGACGGGCCAGCAGCAGACCCAGCACCAGCCCTACGGCTGCGCCCACCCCAATGCCCTGCCACGGTTTTTCATGGACGTAATCATCGGCACGATAAACCGCTTTTTTGGCGCGGTAGTAGTAAGTATCAGACGCATGGCTGACGCGGTTTTTAACGTCGTGGAGCGCCTGCTCGGCACGGGCTTTCAGCTCGATATATTTCTGATCGGCAGGGTCGCCCGAGGAACGTAACACCTCTTCCAGCGTTTCGCTCAGTAAGGTCAGGTCGTCGTCGATACGGGTATCCCAGGATTGAAATGACATATTTTTCTCCATGTTAGTACACCAGTCCGCTAACTATAGACAACGACGCGCCATTACGCCTGTTTCGCTTCCCGCGCCATGCCGATGTGCGGAATACCGTCTTCGTCGTAGATGTCGGTGACCGGCATAAAACCGAAATGACCATAGAAGGATTGCAGGTGCGCCTGCGCGCCCAGGTATAACGCCTTGTCCGGCCACTGTTTCTGGCATGACTCCAGCGTTTTTTCCATCAGCTGATAGCCCAGTTTCTCACCCCGCGCGTGACCGCTGATAATGACGCGGCCTATCACCACGGGCTCGACATCGTCCTCGCTTTTCAGAATCCTCGCATACGCCACCAGCTCGTTATCCTTCCAGCCGAGGATATGGCGGTTTTCGCCAACGAGGTCATCCCCGTCGATGTCCTGATACGGGCACGTCTGTTCAACTACAAACACTTCGCAGCGCAGTTTAAGCAGCGCGTAGAGCGAATGAACGGTGAGTTCACTATGATGTAAATCTTGCCACTGGATCATCTCTTTCTCCTTCCTGGGGTTCATCACGTTATACTAAACCCCTCCCCGTTCGGCAAAGGGCTGATTGCGTTATGGAACTGATTTTTCTGGGTACGTCCGCTGGCGTGCCAACCCGCTCACGAAACGTGACGGCAATTCTGCTGGATCTTAAGCACCCCACCCGCGGCGGGCTGTGGCTGTTTGACTGCGGTGAAGGGACGCAGCATCAGCTGCTGCACACCGCGTATCACCCCGGCAAGCTGGATAAAATTTTTATTACTCACCTGCACGGCGACCATCTGTTTGGCCTGCCGGGCCTGCTGTGCAGCCGCTCCATGGCCGGCAACGCCAATCCGCTGACGATTTACGGGCCTGCGGGTGTGCGTGAATTTGTTGAAACCGCGCTGCGCCTGAGCGGGTCGTGGACCGACTATCCGCTGGAGATCGTTGAGATTAGCGAAGGCCTGGTTTTCGATGACGGTGATTATAAGGTGAGCGCGCAGCCGCTGAATCATCCCGTTGAGTGCTATGGCTATCGCATTGAAGCGCATGACAAACCCGGCGCGCTGGACGCCGCCGCGCTGATGGCCGCTGGCGTAAAACCCGGACCGCTGTTCCAGCGCCTGAAGCACGGCGAGACCGTCACGCTGGAGGACGGTCGCGTCATCAACGGTCAGGATTATCTCGCCGCGCCCGAGCCGGGCAAGAAGCTGGCTATCTTTGGCGACACGGCGCCGTGCCCTGCCGCCCTTCAGCTTGCCCAGGGCGTTGACGTGATGGTGCACGAAGCCACGCTGGAAACGGCGATGGAAGAGAAAGCCAACGGCCGCGGCCATAGCTCAACGCGTCAGGCGGCGCAGCTTGCCCGCGACGCGGGCGTCGGGAGGCTGATCGTCACTCACGTCAGTTCCCGCTACGACGCGCGGGGGTGTGCAAGCCTGCTGGCAGAGTGCCTGGCGGTGTTCCCGGCGTGCGAGCTGGCCGAAGATTTCGCTAAGGTCAGCGTTTAGCCCTTCATTTTTCTCTCAGAATGCCGATAACGATTAAAAGGTCAGCATTTCTCTCGAGGGTAGAATGGATAATTTCCAGAAAGATATTGATGACAGGGCGAATCTCACCCTGTCGAACCGTTTTGAACTGTTGCTGTTCCGTCTTGGCACCTCTCTGAACGAAAATAAATCCGAGCTGTTTGGCATTAACGTCTTTAAGCTGCGTGAAATTGTGCCGATGCCGGAATTCACAAAACCCGCCGGGATGAAATCACCGCTGATGGGGATGGTGAATATTCGCGATCAGGTGATCCCGGTGATCGACCTGGCCGCCGTGGCGGGCTGTAAGCCTACCACCGGGCTGAACATCCTGCTTATCACCGAATATGCCCGCAGCGTGCAGGCCTTTGCCGTGGAGTCGGTTGAGAACATCATGCGTCTGGACTGGAAGCAGGTGCACGCGGCGGAAACCGCCGTCAGCGGCCGCTATATCACCAGCATTGCCTGCCTGGATGAGAAAACGGATACCAACGATCTGGCGATGGTGCTGGACGTTGAGCAGATCCTGTATGACATCACCCCGGCCAACCACGATCTGCACGCCACCAATCTGAAAACCACCAAGTTCAACATCAAGCCGGGCGCAGTCGCGATTGTGGCGGAAGATTCCAAAGTGGCGCGTTCAATGCTGGAGAAAGGTCTGCAGGCGATGGAGATCCCAGCGCAGCTGCACATCACCGGCAAAGACGCGTGGGAAAAAATTGGCGTGCTGGCCGCACAGGCGCAGGCTGAGGGCGTGCCGATCACCGATAAGATCGCTCTGGTGCTGACCGACCTCGAAATGCCGGAGATGGACGGATTTACGCTGACGCGCAAAATCAAAACCGACCCGGTTCTGAAGGATATTCCGGTAGTGATCCACTCCTCCCTTTCCGGCAACGCCAACGAAGATCATATTCGCAAGGTTAAGGCGGACGGGTACGTGGCGAAGTTTGAGCTGAACGAGCTGTCGTCGGTGATTGAGGAAGTGCTGGATCGTTCGATGAAGAAGATTGGCGGGCCGCTTATAAGCAGGAAGCAGCTGGCTTAGGTTCTGTGCGGGCTGGTGCCCTCACCCCATCCCTCTTCCACAGGGAGAGGGCGCAAACCATAAAAAACCCGCCGAGGCGGGTTTTTTGTTTTTACATTAATGGCATCGCTCGCTGCACGATATCAATCAGCGGCTGCGGATAGATACCAAAGATCAGCACCAGCAGCGCGGAGATAAGCACCACGATACCACCGGCGCTGTACTGCCAGTTGCCTGGAGCATCACGGTTGAGCTGCTGAGGCGCGCTCAGGTACAGGCTCACGGCCACACGCAGGTAGTAGTAGAGGCCAATCGCGGAGCCGATAACGACACCGGCAGTCAGCCACCACAGGTGCGCCTGCACACCGACGGCCAGCACGTAGAACTTACCGATAAAGCCCAGCGTCATCGGGATACCCGCCAGAGAGAGCATCATCACGGTCATTACCGCGGACAGAATTGGACGGTGCCAGAACAGACCACGGTAGGAGAACAGTGAATCGGCATCCGGACCACGGTACGGACTGGACATCAGGCTCACCACGCCGAAGGCGCCGAGGCTGCTGAACAGGTAACCGGCCAGATACACGCCTACGGCTTCCATCGACATCTCACCGCTCTGCAGCGCAATCAGCGCCACCAGCAGGTAGCCCAGATGAGAGATGGACGAGTAGCCCAGCAGACGCTTGATGTTGGTCTGGCTCAGCGCCATCAGGTTACCGAAGATGATGGAGACGAACGCGATGATGCCCAGCACCACGCGAACGGCTTCACTATCACCCACCGGCGCGTACAGGAACAGACGCATGACCACACCGAAGATAGCGATTTTGCTCGCCGTCGCCAGGAAGGTAGAGACCGGTGCAGGCGCCCCCTGGTATACGTCCGGCGTCCACAGGTGGAACGGAACCAGAGAGAGCTTGAAGCCGAGGCCAACGATCATCATGCCCAGACCCGCCAGCAGCAGCGGCTCATGGAGCATGCCGTCGCCGAGGCTCTTGCCGAGCGCCATCAAGGAGAGGTTACCGGATTGTGCGTACAGCAGCGCAATACCAAACAGCAGGAAGGATGACGCGGCAGCAGACAGAATGGTGTACTTGATGCTCGCTTCCAGAGAGCGCTTCTGACGGAAGGCGTAACCAATCAGGCCGAACAGCGGCAGAGAGATCAGCTCAATACCGAGGAACAGCGCGGCCAGATGGTTGGCATTCGCCAGCAGAATGCCGCCCAGCGCGGCAATCAGTACCAGCAGGTAAAACTCTTCTTTGTTGTCGTTGTAGCCTTCGAGCCACGGGTAAGCAAAGGTACAGGTTGCCAGGCTCGCCAGCAGCACCAGCCCGGTGTAGAGCATGGCGTAACCGTCAACGCGCATCAGCGGGGTGACGTCCATCGCCCCGCCCTGGCCAACAAACCAGAGTGAGACTAACGCGGCATTCAGGCCGATGACCGACAGCGTGGCATTCAGGAAGTGATTGCGTCGCCACGCAATGGAGAGCATCACAACCACCACCGTCAATCCGACGATCAGCAGCGGTAGCAGCGCGATCAGTTGTTGTGGAGTTATTGTCATGGCGAATTACGGCCTTGTAGTAGAAACAGAATTAACAAACCACTGCTGGATATTGCCCATCGCGCTGTGCGAGGTATCCAGAATCGGCTGCGGGAAGAAGCCCAACAGCACCAGCAGTACGACCAGCAGCAGGATGATGAACAGCTCACGCAGCGACATCCCCGGCAGTTCTTGTGCAGCAATTTCGCTCTTCGCTTTACCGAAGTAAGCGCGGTGCAGCATCGCCAGCGAGTACACGGAAGCGAACACCAGACCAAAGGTGGAGATCACGGTAATCACCGGTACCACTTTGAAGCTGCCGAACAGAATCATGAATTCGCCGACGAAGTTACCGGTACCCGGCATCCCCAGGGTAGCCACCGCGAAGAACATGGAGAGCGCTGGCAGCCATTTAATTTTGCTCCACAGACCACCCATCATACGCATGTCGCGGGTATGCAGACGTTCGTACAGCTGGCCGCACAGGATGAAGAGACCGGCTGCGGACAGACCGTGCGCAATCATCTGGATCACCGCGCCCTGGTACGCCAGCTGGCTGCCGGTGTAGATAGCAATCAGCACGAAGCCCATGTGGGAAACGGAGGTATAAGCAATCAGACGCTTGATGTCGTATTGCGTGAAGGCCATCCAGGCACCGTAGAAGATACCGATCACACCCAGCCACATGGCAATCGGAGCGAACTCCGCGGAGGCATTCGGGAACAGCGGCAGTGCGAAACGCAGCAGACCGTAGGCCGCCGTTTTCAGCAGGATGCCCGCCAGGTCAACGGAACCCGCCGTTGGTGCCTGGGAGTGCGCGTCTGGCAGCCAGCCGTGCAGAGGAACCACCGGCATTTTCACCGCGAAGGCAATGAAGAAGCCCAGCATCAGCAGGTATTCAACGCCGTGTGACATCGGGGTCTTCAGCAGGTCTTCGTAGTTGAAGGTCCATGTGCCGGTTGCGTTGTGATGAACGAACACCAGCGCCAGAATGGCAATCAGCATTACCAGACCGCTCGCCTGGGTATAGATGAAGAACTTGGTTGCCGCCGTGATACGCGTTTTACCGTCGGACGCCTTGTGGCCCCACAGCGCGATCAGGAAGTACATCGGCACCAGCATCATCTCCCAGAAGAAGAAGAACAGGAACATGTCGATGGCAAGGAACACGCCGATCACGCCGCCCAGGATCCACATCAGGTTCAGGTGGAAGAAGCCCTGGTATTTTTCGATTTCTCGCCAGGAGCAGAGTACCGCCAGAACGCCGAGCAGACCGGTCAGCACCACCATCAGCAGCGACAGACCGTCAATCGCCAGGTGGATCGTAATGCCGAAACGCGGGATCCACGGCAGGATGAACTCAGACTGCCACTGCGGAATGCCCGCAGACTGGGTCAGTGAGTAACCGCCCTGCAACCACAGTTGCAGGCCAAGCGCGAGCGTCAATCCCATGGTGATCAGCGCGATCCAGCGCGGCATCTTCACGCCAAAGCGTTCGGTCTGCCAGCACAGGAAGCCGCCGATGAAGGGAATTAATATTAGCCAGGGTAGTAACATGGCGATTTACATTCCTTTTTAAGGCCCCCAGCAGGGGCCTGATTTTCAACGAATTCGAATAAAATTCACTTAACGATCAACGCAATACCATCAGCAGCGCCAGCACGACAACCGCACCAATGCTCATGGACGCCACATACCAGCGCAGGTAACCGTTCTCGCTGTACAGCAGGCCTTTACCTGCAAAGCGGGAGAGGATCGCCGGGATGTTCATCAGGCTGTTCAGCGGGTCGCGCTTCAGCAGCCACGCAACGCCCAGGAACGGCTTAACGAAGATCATGTCGTACAGCCAGTCGAAGCCCCACGCGTTGTACCACCAGGTGCCCAGCAGGCGGCCCGGCGCACTGTTGGCCACGGCAGTGACCAGCGTACGTTTGCCCAGCCACAGCCATGCCGCAATCAGGATACCCGCGATAGCGACCACACCGGAGGTGATTTCAAGCGTCAGAACGCGACCGTGCTCAAGCTCGGTGGTGTCTGGCAGTACGCCCTGCAGCGGTGGCACAATCATCGCGCCAACGAAGGTGGACAGTACCAGCAGCACAATCAGCGGCAGGTGGTGGGTAATCCCCTTCCCTGCGTGAGCGTGAATTTGTTCTTTACCGTGGAATACGATGAAAATCATACGGAAGGTATACAGGGAGGTCATGAACGCACCGACCAGACCCGCAACCATCAGATTGATATGACCATTCGCCATGGCACCCGCAAGGATTTCGTCCTTACTGAAGAAGCCCGCGGTGATCAGCGGCAGTGCCGCCAGCGCCGCGCCGCCCACCAGGAAGCAGACATAGACCAGCGGGATGGACTTACGCAGTCCGCCCATCTTGAAGATGTTCTGCTCGTGATGGCAGGCCAGAATCACCGAACCGGATGAGAGGAACAGCAGCGCTTTGAAGAACGCGTGCGTCATCAGGTGGAAAATGGCCGCGTCCCACGCCTGAACGCCCAGCGCCAGGAACATGTAACCAATCTGGCTCATGGTTGAGTACGCGAGAACGCGTTTGATGTCGGTCTGCACCAGCGCGGCAAAGCCTGCCAGCACCAGCGTGACCGCACCGACGATACCCACCAGATGCAGAATTTCCGGGGTCATCAGGAACAGGCCATGGGTACGCGCAATCAGGTAGACACCGGCGGTGACCATGGTCGCAGCGTGGATCAGCGCGGAGACAGGGGTTGGACCCGCCATCGCGTCTGCCAGCCATGTCTGCAATGGCAGCTGCGCGGATTTACCCACGGCACCACCCAGCAGCATCAGCGTTGCCCACCACAGCATATTGTTTCCTGCGGCGAAGTGCGCTGGCGCCAGTTCCACCATTTCGCGGAAGTTCAGCGTGCCCAGTTCGTTGTAAAGAATGAACAGCGCGAACGCGAGGAAGACGTCACCCACGCGGGTCACGACGAACGCTTTCATGGCCGCTGCGCCATTCTTCGGATCGGTATAGTAGAAACCGATCAGCAGGTAAGAGCACAGGCCCACGCCTTCCCAGCCCAGATACATCAGCAGCAGGTTATCGGCCAGCACCAGAACGACCATGCTGGCAATAAACAGGTTGGTGTAGGCGAAGAAGCGGGAGTAACCCTCTTCACCGCGCATGTACCAGGAGGCAAACATGTGGATCAGGAAGCCGACGCCGGTGACCACGGAGAGCATGGTCAGCGAGAGGCCGTCCAGCACCAGGTTGAAACCGATGTTGAAATCACCGACCGACATCCAGGTCCACAACGGCACGCTGAAAGGCTGGCGTCCGTTGTTAAAGAAGTCGATACCCGCATACGCTGTGACCAGCGCGGCCAGGCCGACAGAGCCCATGCCAACGGTCGCGGACAGATTCTCAGACCAGCGGCCGCGAGAAAACGCCAGCAGCACGAAGCCAATCAGCGGAAAAATAATGGTTAAGGCAAGCATGTTCATCCACGCAACTCACTTACTGAATCGATGTTCAGATTCTGGCGGCGACGATGGAGCTGCAGCAACAGCGCCAGGCCAATACTCGCTTCAGCAGCCGCGAGGCTGATGGCGAGAATGTACATCACCTGACCATCGGTCTGGCCCCAGTAGCTTCCGGCGACCACGAAGGCCAGCGCGGAGGCGTTAATCATGATTTCCAGGCCGATCAGCATAAACAGCAGATTGCGGCGGATAACCAGACCGGTCAGACCCAGAACGAATAAAATCGCAGCGAGGATCAGTCCATGTGTTAAGGGGATCATGCGCGCTCCTCCGTTTTTCTTTTCGCGCGGTCGTCAGTGCGGTTGCTCAGCACCTCGCCAGCACGCTCTTCGCGGCCAACGTGGAAAGCCACAACCAGGCCTGCCAGCAGCAGCATAGAGGCCAGTTCCACCGCCAGAACGTATGGGCCAAAGAGCGTGATACCCACCTCTTTCGCACCAATTGGCGTGCCGTCGATGCCCTGATCGTTCACGCCCAGAATGGCGTAAACGATCACCACCAGCATGATGGCCGACAAAATTGCCGGGCCAATCCACACCTGCGGTTTTAACCACTGACGTTCCTGCTCAATTTCAGAGCCGCCCAGGTTCAGCATCATCACTACGAACACGAACAGCACCATGATGGCCCCGGCGTAAACGATGATCTCCAGCGCACCGGCGAAGTGCGCGCCCAGCGCGAAGAACACCCCGGAAATAGCCAGCAGCGAAATGATTAAGTACAGCAGCGCATGCACCGGATTGGTGTGCGTAATCACTCGCAGCGTAGCCAGGATGGCGATAAGGCCACAGATATAAAAAGCGAATTCCATTGCCCTCTCCTTACGGTAACAGGCTCTTGACGTCGATAGGCTTAGCTTCGTTCTCTGCTTCGCCCTTATCTTTGCCGTCGATTGCCATACCCGCCATCCGGTAGAAGTTATATTCCGGGTATTTGCCCGGACCGGAAATCAGCAGATCCTCTTTCTCGTACACCAGGTCCTGACGCTTGTACTCACCCAGCTCGAAGTCTGGAGTCAGCTGAATCGCCGTGGTTGGGCACGCTTCTTCACACAGACCGCAGAAAATGCAGCGTGAGAAGTTGATGCGGAAGAACTCAGGGTACCAGCGGCCGTCTACCGTCTCGGCTTTCTGCAGAGAGATACAGCCGACCGGACACGCTACCGCACACAGGTTACAGGCAACGCAGCGCTCGGAGCCGTCAGGGTCGCGCGTCAGCACGATACGGCCACGGTAGCGCGGCGGCAGATATACCGGCTCTTCCGGGTACATCCGGGTTTCGCGTTTAGCAAACGCGTGCAGGCCGATCATCCAGATACTGCGTACCTGGGTACCGAAACCTACCAGTAATTCTTTTAAGGTCATGGTCTATAGCCCCTTATGGCTGCTGCCAGAGAATGACAGCTGCCGTTACCAACAAGTTGACGAGCGTCAGCGGCAGGCACACTTTCCAGCCGAAGGACATTACCTGGTCATAACGTGGACGCGGTAACGCTGCGCGAATCAAAATGAACATCATCATGAAGAACGCGGTTTTCAGCGCGAACCAGATGAACGGCGGTAAGAACGGGCCATGCCAGCCACCAAAGAACAGCGTTACCATCAACGCGGAAATGGTGACGATACCGATGTACTCGCCCACAAAGAACAGACCGAACTTCATGCCGGAATATTCGATGTGGTAACCGTCGGCCAGTTCCTGTTCGGCTTCCGGCTGGTCAAACGGGTGACGGTGACACACGGCCACGCCCGCGATAGCAAAGGTAATAAACCCAAAGAACTGCGGGATAACGTTCCAGATGTCGGCCTGGTTGTTGACGATGTCGGTCATGTTGAATGAACCGGCCTGCGCCACCACGCCCATCAGGGAGAGTCCCAGGAACACTTCGTAGCTCAGCGTCTGCGCGGAAGCACGCATCGCACCCAGCAGCGAGTATTTGTTGTTACTGGACCAGCCTGCGAACAGGACCGCGTAAACCGCGAGACCTGCCATCATCAGGAAGAACAGAATGCCGATGTTCAGGTCAGCGACCACCCAGGTCGGGCTGACCGGAACGATAGCAAACGCCAGCAGCAGCGAGGTGAAGGCGATCATCGGTGCCAGAGTAAAGATCACGCGATCAGAGAAGCGCGGGATCCAGTCCTCTTTAAAGAACATCTTGATCATGTCCGCGACCAGCTGGAGTGAACCACCCCAGCCCACGCGGTTCGGTCCGTAACGGTTCTGGAACAGACCGAGAAGACGACGTTCACCAAAGCTCATGAACGCGCCGCAGGTGACCACCACCAGCAGGATCACAATCGCTTTCAGAATGCTCAGCAGGATGTCGATAAGATCCGGCGTTAACCAACTCATGCTTTTGCCTCCTGCAGATTATCAAGACGCGCACCCGCCAGAACCGGCGCGATGCCAGGCATACCCATCGGCAGACCGACCTGCCCTGCTGTCAGATTTTCAGAAATAATCAGCGGCAGGCTGATGGTCTGGCCGTCATAGCTAAAGGCGATGTTCGCGCCCGCGTTAACGCCAAGCTTCGCGGCATCCGCCGGGTTGAGCTTGATGTAAGGCTGCGGCATACGGGTCTGGAAGACCGGTGAACGCTGGGACAGCTCGTCGCTACCGAACAGGTGGTAGTACGGGGCAATACGCCAGCTACCGTCCTGCGCCTGGAAGCTCGCCGGTACGGTGGTGAAGAAGTCCAGACCGGTTTCGGAAGCTTCAATCAGACGCACGCCCGGATCGCCGTGGCGCAGGGAGCCGCCCACTTCAGCCTGGAACTTGTTCCAAGCCTGCGGGGAGTTCCAGCCCGGAGCCCATGCGAACGGGATTTGCGAACGCGGGGCAGACGGCTGGTTGTTCCCTTCCATGGAGAAGGCGAACATGGTGTCTTTATCCTGCGGCTGGCGCGGTTCGTGCACGCTGATGTTGGCACGCATCGCGGTACGGCCGCTGTAGCGGTGCGGTTCACGCGCCAGCTTCTGGCCGCGGATGCGGAAGCTTGCTTCAGGTGCGGCATCTTTAATGCCTGCCAGCTGAGGCAGTTTTTCCACGACCGCGTCGATAACGTGGTCGAGCTGCGTCCAGTCCACTTCACGGCTCTGCACGGTGCTGTGCAGGGAGTGCAGCCAGCGCCAGCTTTCCAGCATCACGGTGTTGCTGTCGTAGTACGCCGGGTCATAAACCTGGAAGAAACGCTGGGCGCGGCCTTCGTTGTTGATAACGGTACCGTCGCTTTCTGCGAAGCTTGCCGCAGAGAGCACCAGGTGCGCTTTGTCCATGATCGCGGTGCGCTGATGGTCAATCACCATCACCAGCGGCGCTTTGGAGAGCGCGGCGTCAACGCGAGCGGCAGACGCGTGGCGGTGCAGATCGTTTTCCAGCACCACAACGGCGTCAGCGGCACCGGATTCCAGTTCGCTTAACGCTTCTTCCAGCGAGCCGCCGCCAATCATGCCCAGACCGATGCTGTTTACCGCACGGGCAATCATGGTCACGCCGACGTCTGCACCGCGGCCTTTCAGGGCTTTGGCAACGTTCGCGGCGGCCTGAATGATTTCAGCGCTACCGGCGTTGGTTCCGGAGATAATCAGCGGTTTCTTCGCACCTGCGAGGGCCTGAACAATCACGTCGACCTTGTTTTGCAGGTCGCGATCCAGCTCAACGGCCGGTGAGCTGTTGTCCAGCGCGTGGGCAATGGCAAAGCCAAGACGCGCCTGGTCTTCAACCGGCGCGCAGTAGGTCCACGCCGCGATATCGTCCAGACGGGTATTGTCGACGTTAGTCACAAACAGAGGATGCTTCGCACGCTGGCCGATGTTGAGGATCGCCGCAATCTGCCAGTCAGCCACTTTCTGCGCCGCTGCCATTTCACGTGCTTTACCCTTCACCGCTTGACGAACCGCCAGAGCCGCGCGGGCGCCGGTCTGCGTCAGGTCTTCACCCAGCACCAGGACCGCATCATAGGATTCAATTTCGCGCAGCGCAGGGGTATGGATACCGCCTTCACGCAGCACTTTCAGTACCAGCTGCAGACGTTCCTGCTCGCCCTGGGCGATGCCGGTATAGAAGTTTTCCGCCCCGACCAGCTCGCGCAGCGCGAAGTTGCTTTCGATGCTGGCGCGCGGGGAGCCGATACCGATCACTTTCTTCGACTGGCGCAGGATATCTGCCGCGCCCTGCATCGCCTGTTCAGCGTTCAGGGTAATGAAGTCGTCGCCACGGCGCTGAACCGGCTGACGCGGACGGTCTTTCAGGTTCACATAGCCATAGCCGAAACGACCGCGGTCGCACAGGAAGTAGTGGTTAACGGTACCGTTGTAACGGTTTTCGATACGACGCAGTTCGCCGTAGCGCTCACCCGGACTGGTGTTACAACCGAGGGAACACTGCTGGCAGATGCTTGGCGCAAACTGCATGTCCCATTTACGGTTGTAACGCTCGGAGTGGGTTTTATCCGTGAATACGCCGGTCGGACAGATTTCTACCAGGTTACCGGAGAATTCGCTCTCCAGCACGCCGTCTTCCGGACGGCCGAAGTAGACGTTGTCGTGTGCGCCATACACGCCCAGATCCTGACCATCCGCGTAGTCTTTGTAGTAACGCACGCAGCGGTAGCAGGCGATGCAGCGGTTCATTTCGTGAGAGATGAACGGCCCCAGATCCTGGTTACGGTGGGTACGCTTGGTAAAGCGATAGCGACGGAAGCTGTGACCGGTCATCACGGTCATATCCTGAAGGTGGCAGTTACCGCCCTCTTCACAAACCGGACAGTCGTGCGGGTGGTTGGTCATCAACCACTCCACCACGCTTTCGCGGAACTGTTTGGCTTCTTCGTCATCAATCGAAATAAAGGTGCCTTCGGTGGCTGGCGTCATACAGGACATCACCAGGCGACCACGCGTGTCTTCCGCGTTTTGATATTGCTTCACCGCACACTGGCGGCAAGCACCGACGCTGCCCAGCGCCGGATGCCAGCAAAAGTACGGAATATCGAGGCCAAGAGACAGACAAGCTTCCAGCAGGTTGTCCGCCCCGTTGACTTCGTATTCTTTGCCGTCTACATGAATCGTAGCCATTAGCATGCTTCCAGTTGGCTCAGTCGAAACCGAGCGTTAATCAAAATTCTTGTCGTTACCAGCGCGCTTTCAGCAGGTTCGGCTGAATACCATTGATCGAATGGGTATTGCTGAACGGCTGCTTGATGCCTGCTTCGAATTCGTCGCGGAAATATTTAATCGCGCTCTGCAGCGGCTCGACGGCACCCGGTGCGTGGGCGCAGAAGGTTTTACCTGGCCCTAAGAATCGACACAGTTGCTCAAGCGTCTCGATATCGCCAGGCTGGCCTTCGCCGCGCTCGATGGCGCGCAGGATCTTCACGCTCCACGGCAGACCGTCACGGCACGGTGTACACCAGCCGCAGGACTCGCGAGCAAAGAACTCTTCCAGGTTACGTACCAGCGAGACCATGCCGATCTCGTGGTCGACGGCCATCGCCAGCGCCGTACCCAGACGGCTGCCTGCTTTCCCAATGCTTTCGAATTCCATCGGCAGGTCAAGGTGGGCTTCGGTCAGGAAGTCCGTCCCTGCCCCGCCCGGCTGCCAGGCTTTAAATTTCAGGCCATCGCGCATGCCGCCGGCGTAGTCTTCAAGAATTTCGCGTGCGGTGGTACCGAACGGCAGTTCCCAGACGCCAGGGTTCTTCACGCGCCCGGAGAAGCCCATCAGCTTGGTACCGGCATCTTTGCTTGAGGAGATGCCCTGATACCACTCCACGCCGTTGGCGAGGATAGCCGGGACGTTACACAGGGTTTCGACGTTGTTTACGCAGGTCGGTTTACCCCACACGCCGGAGCTTGCCGGGAACGGTGGCTTGGAACGCGGGTTCGCACGGCGGCCTTCCAGGGAGTTAATCAGCGCAGTTTCTTCACCGCAGATGTAACGCCCGGCACCGGTGTGCACGAACAGTTCGAAGTCAAACCCGGTACCCAGGATGTTTTTACCCAGAAGGCCGGCTTCGGTGGCTTCGGCAATCGCGCGACGCAGGTTTTCTGCCGCTTCGATGTACTCACCGCGCAGGAAGATGTAGCCACGGTACGCTTTCAGCGCAAACGCGGAGATCAGCATGCCTTCCACCAGCAGGTGCGGCAGCTGCTCCATCAGCAGGCGGTCTTTATAGGTGCCTGGCTCCATTTCATCGGCGTTACACAGCAGGTAACGGATGTTCATGGATTCGTCTTTTGGCATCAGGCTCCACTTCAGACCGGTGGAGAAGCCCGCGCCGCCACGGCCTTTCAGGCCGGAATCTTTCACCGCATTAACGATGTCGTCCGGCGCCATGCCGCCGAGGGCTTTACGCGCACCGGCATAGCCGTTTTTGCTCTGGTATTCGTCGAGCCATACCGGCTGTTTGTCATCGCGCAGACGCCAGGTCAGCGGATGCGTCTCAGCAGTACGAATTACAGTTTTCATTTGTACTGCTCCAGCAGGTCAGGAATCGCTTCCGGCGTCAGATGGCTGTGAGTGTCCTCATCAATCATCATGGTCGGCCCCTTGTCGCAGTTACCCAGGCAGCAGGTTGGCAGCAGAGTAAAGCGTCCATCGAACGTGGTCTGGCCCGGCTTAATATTGAGCTTTTTCTCAATCGCAGCCTGAATGCCCTGATAGCCGGTAATGTGGCAGACGACGCTGTCACAGTAGCGGATCACATGGCGGCCTACCGGCTGACGGAAGATCTGGCTGTAGAACGTGGCTACGCCCTCTACGTCACTTGCCGGAATGCCCAGCACTTTTGCGATCTCGTAAATCGCCCCATCCGGCACCCAACCACGCTGTTTCTGTACGATTTTCAGCGCTTCAATGGACGCCGCACGCGGGTCTTCGTAGTGGTGCATTTCGTGCTCAATGGCGGCACGCTCTGCTTCACTCAGCTCAAAAGCCTCGGTTTGTGGTTGTTGATTCTCGTGCATAATTAGCGGTCCACATCTGACATAACAAAATCGATACTACCCAGATACACAATCAGGTCAGAGACCAGACTGCCGCGGATGGCGGACGGGATCTGCTGCAGGTGCGCAAAGCTCGGCGTACGCACGCGGGTACGGTAGCTCATGGTGCTGCCGTCGCTGGTCAGGTAGTAACTATTAATACCCTTGGTCGCTTCAATCATCTGGAAGGATTCTTGCGCCGGCATGACCGGGCCCCAGGAAACCTGCAGGAAGTGGGTGATCAGGGTTTCGATATGCTGCAGCGTGCGCTCTTTCGGCGGCGGCGTCGTCAGCGGGTGATCCGCCTTGAACGGGCCTTCCGGCATGTTGTTGAGGCACTGCTCGAGGATGCGCAGACTCTGGCGCAGCTCTTCCACTTTCAGCATCACGCGGGTGTAGCAGTCGGACACACCGCCGCCCACCGGGACTTCAAAGTCGAAGTTCTCGTAGCCAGAGTAAGGACGGGCTTTACGCACGTCGAAATCAATACCGGTCGCACGCAGACCTGCACCTGTGGTCCCCCACTCCAGCGCTTCTTTCGCGCCGTAGGCAGCAACGCCCTGGGAACGGCCTTTCAGGATGGTGTTGCGCAGCGCGGCTTTCTCGTAAGACGCCAGACGCTTCGGCATCCAGTCGAGGAATTCACGCAGCAGGCGGTCCCAGCCGCGCGGCAGATCGTGCGCCACACCGCCAATACGGAACCAGGCCGGGTGCATACGGAAGCCGGTAATCGCTTCCACCAGATCGTAGATTTTCTGACGATCGGTGAAGGCGAAGAAGACCGGCGTCATCGCGCCGACGTCCTGAATGAACGTGGAGATGTACAGCAGGTGGCTGTTGATGCGGAACAGTTCTGACAGCATAACGCGAATCACGTTAACGCGATCCGGTACGGTGATGCCTGCCAGTTTCTCAACTGCCAGCACGTATGGCATTTCGTTTACGCAGCCGCCGAGGTACTCGATACGGTCGGTATACGGAATGTAGCTGTGCCAGGACTGACGCTCGCCCATCTTCTCAGCACCGCGGTGGTGGTAGCCGATGTCAGGGACGCAGTCGACAATCTCTTCGCCATCAAGCTGAAGAATAATACGGAATGCACCGTGCGCAGACGGGTGGTTCGGACCGAGGTTGAGGAACATGAAGTCCTCGTTTTCAGTACCGCGCTTCATGCCCCAGTCTTCCGGCTTGAAGGTCAGCGCTTCCATCTCCAGATCCTGCTTGGCTTTGGTCAGCTCAAACGGATCGAATTCGGTCGCACGTGCCGGGTAGTCTTTACGCAGCGGGTGGCCGGTCCAGGTCTGCGGCATCATGATGCGCGTCAGATGCGGGTGGCCGTCGAAGGTCATGCCGAACATTTCCCAGGTTTCACGCTCATACCAGTTAGCGTTCGGGAAAAGTTTGGTGATCGTCGGCAGATGCATGTCGTTTTCAGACAATGCCACCTTGAGCATGATATCCGTGTTGCGGTCTATTGAGATCAGGTGGTAGAAAACGGAAAAATCCGCAGCAGGGAGACCCTGGCGGTGCGTTCTCAGACGTTCGTCCATGCCGTGTAAGTCAAACAGCATGACGTAAGGTTTTGGCAATTTCTTGAGGAAATCGACAACTTCCAGCAATTGTTCACGCTTCACCCAAACAACGGGTACCCCGGTGCGGGTCGCCTGAACGGTAAAGGCATCCGGCCCAAAACGGTTGCGCAGTTCGCCAATAACGGGGTCATCAAGATGATCCCGGGTCTGCCAGGCGGCTTCTTGCGCGGTTAAGTCGGTCATATTGTTCACCATTGCAAATGGTCCGTGGTGACTGTTAAGCCTGGCTTCGCGCTATTTGAGTAGTGATATGCGAAGGTTTTCTCCAGGCCTACAGGCGCAAATTAAATTTCGTCAGGCGTACGCAGGTTGGTGACGGCAATACGTTCACCACGTTTACGCTCGCGCTCGGACTGCATGTTCGCGCGATAGACACCCTGATCGCCAACAACCCATGAGAGTGGGCGACGTTCTTTACCGATAGACTCCTGCAGCAGCATCAGCGCCTGCATATAGGCTTCTGGGCGCGGCGGGCAGCCCGGGATGTAAACATCCACCGGAATGAACTTATCAACGCCCTGCACAACGGAATAAATGTCGTACATACCGCCGGAGTTTGCACATGCGCCCATGGAAATAACCCATTTTGGCTCCAGCATCTGGTCATACAGACGCTGAATAACAGGTGCCATTTTGGTAAAGCAGGTACCGGCCACCACCATCAGGTCAGCCTGACGCGGGGAAGCACGAAGTACCTCGGCCCCAAAACGCGCAACGTCATGCACCGCAGTGAATGACGTCACCATTTCAACGTAGCAGCAAGAAAGGCCAAAGTTGTATGGCCAGATGGAGTTCTTACGACCCCAGTTGACCATATCGTGCATGGCATGTTCGAGTTTGCCCATGTACACGCTTTTGTTGACTTCTTGCTCCAGGGGGTCGGTTACGATCTCCTGTTTTTGCAGGGGGTAACGGTCATTCTCACCGTTAGGATCTATGCGGGTGAGCGTATAATCCATCTTATTGCCTCGCTGTTACTGCTGACGATTAGAGATACTGTTTTCCGGGTTGATGTGTTCACGACGTGAACGCGCAGGCGTCCAGTCAAGCGCGCCAATACGCACCAGATAAACCAGACCGGCCAGTAGCACTAAAATGAAAATTGCGGCCTCGACAAAGCCCACCCAACCACTTTCGCGAATGGAGGTCGACCATGCGAACAGGTAGAGCGCTTCCACGTCAAAGATGACGAAGAACATCGCTACCAGATAGAACTTGGCAGACAGGCGTAAGCGAGCGGAACCTACTGAATCAATACCTGATTCGAAAGGTGTGTTTTTGTGCCTTGCACGGGCGCGACCGCCCAGGAACCAGCCGCCGACTAACATCAGGCAGCACAGGCCAATGGCTACAATAAGAAAGATTGCGAATGCCCAGTGATGAGCGATGACTTCTGTGGATGTTGACATACTCATTGCTTACTCATCAAAAGTGATACCGACGACACTGCTCTTGCTGGCAGATGGGCATCACATCGATTCATGGGGAGGAACAAATAACCTTACACTAACTGTCTGAAATGAGACGTAGACAGCAAAATGATGGGGTTTTTTACTCCTTTCTATAACCTATTGTCAACTTTAACAAAGGTTTCTTCACATTAAATTACATCGAGCGATTCTCATTAACATTTGGTGCCCTTTAACCCTGGTGGTTACCTGACTTTTCGTCAAATGCATGTTGTTGAATCGTGTCCGTTTTGGAAGTAAAAAAAATAACCCTCCTATTTTGACAGGATTTGCCAACGATTCCTCCCCCCAAATAGGAGTATTTTCTTGATCTGAGACACGCTTTTGTTAATTCACCCAAAAAACCGGCAACATATTTGCTGCTTTTTTAACATCAAGGGGTTATGGATGAAGTTAGAACGGAAAGTGAACAAGATTTAAGCAGAAGCATTTATTCCCTTGATATGTATGTTTTATTTATGAAAACCCTGTAACGAAAGAGGATAATAATGGCAAAAAAAAGCCACTGCGTGCGAAAACGGCACGAGTGGCTTTTTTTTACACTTACAATTTGTTACCAGAATTTTGAGCTTTTGATCACTCAAAGTCACCTTCAACGATCAGGGAATCATCCCCCCCTTCGGAGGTAACATGCTCGAACTGCCATGGGTTATGGTAATTTTCCATCGCCTCAAACACCACCTTCGCCAGCTCGTTATGACTGGACGCGTTATGGCAAAGCAGATACTCGGTATCCGGCAGCGCTGGGAGACCATCAGATTTACCGAGAACGCGCAGATCGGGGCTCATCATCTCTACCGGACGGGCCGTTACGCCAAGACCCGCTTTCACGGCGGCACGCACCGCAGGCAGCGTGGACGCTACATAGGCCAGACGCCACGGAATGTTGGCTTCATTTAACGCCGTAAGCACCATATCCCGGAAAGGACTCGGATCGTCCAGTAAAACCAGCGGTACGGGTTCCCCTTTTTGCAACACGTATTCCGCTGCGCAATACCAGTGCGTTGGCGATGTGCGCAAGGTCAGACAATCAAACTGTCCGGGACGATGCGTCGTGACCACCAGGTCGACCTTGTTCTCATTTAACATCTCAACCATAAAGGCATTACGTTTTACGCTCACATCCAGCGCAAGCTTCGGATAAACCGAGCTAATTCGGTTGAGAAGAAACGGCAATATTGTATCCGCTGACTCATCAGATGCCCCTAAGGTTAACACCCCCTGAAGGTTGCTAAACATTAATGACATACATGCTTCATCATTAAAGCGAAGAATTTTCCTGGCATAACCCAGTAGCTGAATACCGTGTTCCGTTAAGAGCTTATTACGCCCGTGACGGGCAAAAAGCTCTTTCCCAACCAGTTGCTCCAGCCGCTGCATTTGCTGGCTAACGGCGGACTGAGTTCGGCAGACGGCGGCAGCAGCTGCTGCAAAAGTGTTGAGATCGGCGACCGCAACAAACGTTCTCAGCAGATCGAGGTCGAGATTCATTATCGGACGATTTGCATTTATCATATCTATTCACTTTCAGGTTGCTCGTGCGGAGCTGCCCGGGTTGAAGCTGTGTGTAACAGTTAAGCAATTCCTTCTGAAGGTTTTCCCTCGCATCCCGGCCCGGCAGACTGCCTGACAGATAGTTATTGTGCTGCTTTATATCAACAGTCAGAAAGCACGTTTCATGACGTTATTTTTATTCTCTTAAACGTTCAGGATATTTAGATGTTCGCAGGGTTATGTAAATTACATTAAAGGCGTAACACTTTTTCTGCCATCTTTTTCGCAGCGCTGTCAACGTAGCAGGAGATGTTTGACACATTCCAGCCAGAGATAACTCCAACAATAACAATCAATTAAATCGGAAAATCAGTTTCAAAAATGCAAAACCACTGCATCTTTCTACTGCTTTCCGTATAGACATCTTAACCCAAATCCACTTTATTTATAAGTCTTATTGCAATATTCAGGATCTGTCTCTTATACACATCTGACGCTGCCGACGACGGA
>NZ_JAAQOK010000120.1:0-618 GCF_011683705.1 Enterobacter sp. 725m/11
TTCATCGGTACAGTGCGCCAGGCACAGGGAAAAACGGGAGTGGTCGTCCAGCAGGGTGAGCGGATGGCAGCGGCCACCGCCAAAGGGAAAGTGGCCCCTTAAAATCCATCTGCCAGAGCCGGTTCGGCGCGTCATGTTCGAAGCGTCCCGTAGCCGGAACGCCCGGTGATGCGCCCGGCAGCAGACCGTGACGGGCCATCAGATTATGGACGGTGCTGAAGGCGGGCATACGGTGCCCCTGGTCTTCAAGCCAGCGCTTAATCTTGCGGGCGCCCCAGCGTTGATGACGGTCATGCGCCATGCGCAGCAGGGCCGTGATGTCGTCAGATGAGCGGTTCGGGGAATGATGAGGTGCGCGGGAGCGGTCCTGAAGACCGGAGGCACCTTCCTCAGCCCAGCGCTGAAGCCACTTGTAGCCGGTGGCAGGAGAAATGCCGAACTGACGGCAGAGGAAACGGATGTTCGCCCCGTCCTGCGAGGCGAACAGCACAAACTCGGTACGTAATGACATGGTATCTCTCGCATCCCAGGGCATAAGCGACTCCATAAACGGGTTCTTATGCCTCAGTTGTAAGTGTCTACCATGTCCCCGAACAAGTGTTCACTATGTCCCCGGAC
>NZ_JAAQOK010000121.1:0-556 GCF_011683705.1 Enterobacter sp. 725m/11
TTGCATCTTGTCTCGTGGGCTCTGAGATGTGTATAAGAGACAGCTTTAAGAAAGATTCTCTTCTGCTACTAATTGGTTAACAAAGTTAGCAAATGAATTTGTCAGATATCTTTGAAGTTTTGTGTGATTCTCTTGCATAGTCAAATCCTCATCAAAAGAATCTGAAGCATAATATACAATTGAGTAATTATCTAAATCCAGGCAGAAAAAATTCCCTCCCCAATCATTTGCGAAAGGAAGCAGGTTTTGAGGAATCACTTCTCTATCCACCATGCTGATATAGCAACTGTCAATAAAAGATCCAGGATCATCATTTGTCTGACCATTATAAACAAATGACTTAAACGCAGCCACCTCTATAGGCTCAAAATCTTCATCACCGTCCCACCAACTTTTCTCTGGAGTGCCACCATTAAATTGCAGATAATGTGAAACGAAATCATCCGGAAGAGTGATAGATAATTTCTCTTCCGTTTTAGCAATATCTGTACGTCCTATCTTTTTTTCACAGTTAATGATCTGTCTCTTATACACATCTGACGCTGCCGACGACGGA
>NZ_JAAQOK010000123.1:0-468 GCF_011683705.1 Enterobacter sp. 725m/11
TCCTGTACTTGGTGTTACTGCGAAGGGGGGACGGAGAAGGCTATGTCAGCCGGGCGACGGTTGTCCCGGTTTAAGCGTGTAGGTGTGTGTTCCAGGCAAATCCGGTTCACTTTAACACTGAGGCGTGATGACGAGGCACTACGGTGCTGAAGTGATAAATGCCCTGCTTCCAGGAAAAGCCTCTAAGCATCAGGTAACACGAAATCGTACCCCAAACCGACACAGGTGGTCAGGTAGAGAATACCAAGGCGCTTGAGAGAACTCGGGTGAAGGAACTAGGCAAAATGGTGCCGTAACTTCGGGAGAAGGCACGCTGATATGTAGGTGAAGTCCCTGCGGACGGAGCTGAAATCAGTCGAAGATACCAGCTGGCTGCAACTGTTTATTAAAAACACAGCACTGTGCAAACACGAAAGTGGACGTATACGGTGTGACGCCTGCCCGGTGCCGGAAGGTTAATTGATGGGG
>NZ_JAAQOK010000124.1:0-419 GCF_011683705.1 Enterobacter sp. 725m/11
GGGGTGAAGTCGTAACAAGGTAACCGTAGGGGAACCTGCGGTTGGATCACCTCCTTACCTTAAAGAACCTGCCTTTGTAGTGCTCACACAGATTGTCTGATGAAAAGTAAACAGCAAGGCGTCTTGCGATTGAGACTTCAGTGTCCCCTTCGTCTAGAGGCCCAGGACACCGCCCTTTCACGGCGGTAACAGGGGTTCGAATCCCCTAGGGGACGCCACTTGCTGGTTCGTGAGTGAAAGTCACCTGCCGTCATATCTCAAAACTGACTTGCGAGTCACGTTTGAGATATTTGCTCTTTAAAAATCTGGATCAAGCTGAAAATTGAAACGACACATCTTAATGGTGTGTTCGAGTCTCTCAAATTTTCGCAATCAGAAGTGAAACATCTTCGGGTTGTGAGGTTAAGCGACTAAGCGTA
>NZ_JAAQOK010000126.1:0-402 GCF_011683705.1 Enterobacter sp. 725m/11
TTCCGCTACGATCCGCTCGGTCGGCGCATCAGCAAAACGCACCAGCAGATGCTGGGCGGTCAGCCAACCGGCAAGCCAGTTTGTCTGGGAAGGGTTCCGCCTGCTGCAGGAAGTGCACGGGGACGTGCCGCTGACCTACGTCTACAGCGATCAGGACAGCTACGATCCGCTGGCGCGTATTGACGGCGTTGATGCCCCGGAAATATTCTGGTTCCACTGCCAGCCCAACGGCACGCCGGAGCGGATGACGGATATCGAAGGGCAGGTGCGCTGGGAAGGGGTCAACAGCGCCTGGGGTAAGCTGCTGCGGGAAAGCGAGACGCAAGTATCAGGATATTCTCAGAACCTGCGCATGCAGGGGCAATACCTGGACCGTGAGACAGGGCTGCACTACAATCTGTT
>NZ_JAAQOK010000127.1:0-400 GCF_011683705.1 Enterobacter sp. 725m/11
AGGGGAACCTGCGGTTGGATCACCTCCTTACCTTAAAGAACCTGCCTTTGCAGTGCTCACACAGATTGTCTGATGAAAAACAGCAGTAAAAAACCTCTACAGGCTTGTAGCTCAGGTGGTTAGAGCGCACCCCTGATAAGGGTGAGGTCGGTGGTTCAAGTCCACTCAGGCCTACCAAATTTGCGACGCAAATTTGAAGAGGTTGGCAAAACGATGGGGCTATAGCTCAGCTGGGAGAGCGCCTGCTTTGCACGCAGGAGGTCTGCGGTTCGATCCCGCATAGCTCCACCATCTTTTACTGCGAACACAAGAAAACTTCAGAGTGAACCTGAAAAGGTGCACTGCGAAGTTTTGCTCTTTAAAAATCTGGATCAAGCTGAAAATTGAAACGACACATCTT
>NZ_JAAQOK010000128.1:0-319 GCF_011683705.1 Enterobacter sp. 725m/11
GATGCATCCGTAGCTCAGCTGGATAGAGTACTCGGCTACGAACCGAGCGGTCGGAGGTTCGAATCCTCCCGGATGCACCATATTCTCCGAGATAACAGCGATGCTGTTTTTTCAAGGTCTGCGAGTTAATCGCAAGCACCAGGGAGGATAACGTTGCTTTAGCAACGGCCCGAAGGGCGAGGCGCAGCCGAGTAATCCTCCCGGATGCACCATTTACTGTTTCTAAAAGCATTTCCCCGATGCATCCGTAGCTCAGCTGGATAGAGTACTCGGCTACGAACCGAGCGGTCGGAGGTTCGAATCCTCCCGGATGCACCAT
>NZ_JAAQOK010000129.1:0-276 GCF_011683705.1 Enterobacter sp. 725m/11
CCTTTACCCATGGTGATCGACTTTTTCTTCAGGTCGATCACCCCCACTTTCGTGCTGTACCACCACACTTCATAGCAGCCGTCATCCTGCGTCTCCCTCAGCCCGACCCGTTCTCCCCTGAACGCCTTGCCTGCGCTCAGACTGACACCCTGTATGCTCAGCTTTCCGCTGACATCCACTTTCCTGACCTTCACCCCTTCATCGTATTCAGGTGGCGTTACGCTGCCGCTGTACTGCCGGGCAGACGGCTGATAACGCGAGGCCGGTACCGCCATA
>NZ_JAAQOK010000012.1:0-106897 GCF_011683705.1 Enterobacter sp. 725m/11
TCCGTCGTCGGCAGCGTCAGATGTGTATAAGAGACAGTCACTACCGCGACTATCCCAGGTGCGGACCCGGCGACCTTCGCGATGAGTTTTGCTAACTCCATGCAGCAGAACACCGGTGCGAACAATATCGTGGCGACCAACCAGAACGGCTTCAAGCCGGGCGACCTGGTCAGCTATCAGATTAACGATGATGGCACCGTCGTCGGGAACTACTCCAACGAGCAGACTCAGGTGCTGGGCCAGATCGTGCTGGCAAACTTCGCCAACAACGAAGGTCTGAAGTCCGAAGGGGATAACGTCTGGTCTGCCACGCAGTCTTCCGGTGTTGCCCTGCTGGGCACCGCGGGCTCCGGTAACTTCGGCACGCTGACCAACGGCGCGCTGGAAGCCTCTAACGTGGACCTGAGTAAAGAACTGGTGAACATGATTGTCGCGCAGCGTAACTATCAGTCGAATGCGCAGACAATCAAGACCCAGGATCAGATCCTCAACACGCTGGTTAACCTGCGTTAAGCGGCTAACAGGAAAGCGCAATGGATCACGCAATATATACCGCGATGGGCGCGGCAAGTCAGACGCTCAGCCAGCAGGCCGTTACCGCCAGCAACCTGGCAAACGTCTCTACGCCGGGCTTTCGCGCGCAGCTGAATGCGCTGCGCGCGGTGCCGGTAGAAGGGCTCTCTCTGCCGACCCGTACGCTGGTGGCGGCATCCACCCCGGGCGCAGACATGACGCCAGGGCAGATGGATTACACCTCACGCCCGCTGGACGTTGCTCTGCAGCAGGACGGCTGGCTGGCGGTGCAAACGGCGGACGGTGGCGAAGGCTATACCCGTAACGGGAATATCCAGGTCAGCGCGACCGGCCAGCTGACGATTCAGGGGCATCCGGTGATGGGTGAAGCGGGCCCGCTGACCGTGCCGGAAGGCTCTGAGCTGACCATCGCCGCGGACGGCACCATCTCGGCGCTGAACCCGGGCGATCCGGCCAACACCGTTGCCCCCGTCGGGCGTCTGAAGCTGGTCAAAGCGGAAGGCAAAGAGGTGCAGCGCGGCGACGACGGTATGTTCCGTCTGACCCAGGCAGCTCAGGCTACCCGTGGTGCCACATTACAGGCCGATCCGAGCATCCGCGTGATGTCCGGCGTTCTGGAAGGCAGCAACGTTAAGCCGGTAGCCGCCATGAGCGACATGATCGCCAGCGCCCGTCGTTTTGAAATGCAGATGAAAATTATCAGCAGCGTGGACGAAAACGCGGGCAAGGCTAACCAACTTCTGTCGATGAGTTAACAGGACTCTTTATGATCAGTTCTTTATGGATCGCGAAAACTGGCCTGGACGCGCAGCAAACCAACATGGATGTGATTGCCAACAACCTGGCAAACGTGAGCACCAATGGTTTCAAGCGTCAGCGCGCCGTTTTCGAAGATTTGCTTTATCAAACCATCCGCCAGCCGGGCGCGCAGTCTTCTGAACAGACGACGCTGCCGTCAGGCCTGCAGATCGGTACCGGCGTTCGCCCGGTGGCGACCGAGCGTCTGCACAGCCAGGGCAACCTGTCTCAGACCAACAACAGCAAAGACGTGGCGATCAAAGGCCAGGGCTTCTTCCAGGTGCAGCTGCCTGACGGGACCTCTGCCTACACCCGTGACGGTTCCTTCCAGGTCGATCAGAACGGCCAGCTGGTAACGGCGGGCGGTTTCCAGGTTCAGCCTGCGATCACCATTCCGGCGAACGCCCTGAGCATTACCATCGGCCGCGACGGCATCGTGAGCGTGACCCAGCAGGGGCAGGCCGCGCCGGTCCAGGTAGGACAGCTCAACCTGACCACCTTCATGAACGATACCGGTCTGGAAAGCATTGGTGAGAACCTCTACACCGAAACGCAATCCTCCGGTACGCCAAATGAAAGTACGCCAGGCCTGAACGGTGCCGGTCTGCTGTATCAGGGGTATGTCGAAACCTCCAACGTGAACGTGGCGGAAGAGCTGGTGAATATGATCCAGGTCCAGCGCGCGTATGAAATTAACAGTAAAGCAGTCTCGACGACCGATCAGATGCTGCAGAAACTGACGCAACTCTAAGGTGTAGCCCGGTGCGGTAAACCCCGCACCGGCTCCCTGTTTTCGAAGATGAAGGCAATGCAAAAAAACGCGGCGTTTCGTTATCCGATACTGACTGTTCTGGCCGTCACCCTCAGCGGGTGCGCTTTGATCCCGTCTAAACCATTGGTCCAGGGTGCGACGACTGCCCAACCCGTTCCTGGCCCTGCGCCAGTCGTAAACGGCTCTATTTTTCAGACCGCGCAGCCGATTAACTACGGCTATCAGCCGCTGTTTGAAGATCGCCGCCCGCGTAATGTCGGCGATACATTGACCATTGTGCTGCAGGAAAACGTCAGCGCGAGCAAGAGCTCGTCGGCGAACGCCAGCCGCGATGGCAAAACCAATTTTGGCTTTGACACCGTTCCACGCTATCTGCAGGGCCTGTTCGGCAATGCCCGTGCGGATGTTGAGGCCTCCGGCGGCAACACCTTTAACGGTAAAGGTGGCGCGAACGCCAGCAACACCTTCAGCGGTACGCTGACGGTCACGGTTGACCAGGTGTTGGTTAACGGCAATTTACACGTCGTGGGTGAAAAACAGATCGCCATTAACCAGGGCACTGAATTCATTCGCTTCTCGGGCGTGGTGAATCCACGCACCATCAGCGGCACCAACACCGTTCCGTCCACCCTGGTGGCGGATGCGCGCATTGAGTACGTCGGCAACGGCTACATTAATGAAGCGCAGAATATGGGTTGGCTGCAGCGCTTCTTCCTTAATTTATCGCCGATGTAAGCGAGGTGACCCATGTTTAAATCGATCTTCGCCGCGGCGCTGGTTCTTGTCGCAACGTTTGCCCAGGCCGATCGCATTCGCGATCTCACCAGCGTTCAGGGCGTCCGCGGGAACTCGCTGATTGGCTATGGCCTGGTGGTGGGGCTGGACGGTACCGGTGACCAGACGACCCAGACGCCGTTTACCACCCAAAGCTTAAACAACATGCTTTCCCAGCTCGGCATTACCGTGCCGGCGGGAACCAACATGCAGCTGAAAAACGTGGCCGCGGTAATGGTCACTGCCTCATACCCGGCGTTTGCGCGCCAGGGGCAGACCATTGACGTGGTGGTCTCCTCAATGGGTAACGCCAAAAGCCTGCGCGGCGGTACGCTGCTGATGACCCCGCTGAAAGGCGTCGACAGCCAGGTCTACGCGCTGGCGCAGGGGAACATCCTGGTCGGCGGGGCAGGCGCATCCGCTGGTGGAAGCAGCGTCCAGGTGAACCAGTTGAACGGCGGGCGCATCACCAACGGTGCGATCATCGAGCGTGAACTGCCGACCCAGTTTGGCGCGGGCAACACCATCAACCTGCAGCTGAATAATGAAGACTTCACGATGGCGCAGCAGATTGCCGACACTATCAACCGCAGCTATGGCAATGCCACGGCACTGGATGCGCGTACCGTGCAGATCCGCACCTCCACCGGCAGCAGCAACCAGGTGCGCATGCTGGCGGATATCCAGAATCTGGAAGTGAACGTGCCGGTGCAGGATGCCAAAGTGATCATCAACTCCCGTACGGGCTCCGTGGTGATGAACCGGGAAGTGTCGCTGGATAGCTGTGCCGTGGCGCAGGGTAACCTCTCGGTGACGGTTAACCGTTCCGCCAACGTCAGCCAGCCGGATACACCATTTGGTGGCGGCCAGACGGTAGTGACGCCGCAAACGCAGATTGATTTACGCCAGAGCGGCGGTTCCCTGCAGAGCGTGCGCTCCAGCGCCAACCTGAACAGCGTGGTGCGTGCCCTGAACGCGCTGGGCGCGACGCCGATGGATCTGATGTCCATTCTGCAATCCATGCAAAGCGCGGGCTGCCTGCGCGCCAAACTGGAAATCATCTGATGCTGACCGATAGCAAACTGTTGACCAGTGCCGCCTGGGACGCCCAGTCGCTCAACGAACTGAAAGCCAAAGCAGGTAAAGACCCGGCGGCGAATATCCGCCCGGTTGCTCGCCAGGTGGAAGGGATGTTTGTACAGATGATGCTGAAAAGCATGCGTGAAACCCTGCCGAAAGACGGGATGTTCAGCAGCGATTCAACGCGTCTTTATACCAGCATGTACGACCAGCAGATTGCGCAGCAGATGACCGCCGGTAGAGGCCTCGGTCTGGCTGACATGATTGTCAAACAGACCGCTGCCGCACAGGGTGTTCAGCCAGAAGAGCAGCCGCCGCAGGTGCCGATGAAGTTCGACCTCGAAACGGTGACCAGTTATCAGAACCAGGCGCTGACGCAGATGGTGCGTAAAGCGATACCGAAGGCAACGGGCAGCGGCGACGAGGCGCTCTCCGGTGACAGCAAAGACTTCCTGGCGCAGCTTTCTCTGCCGGCACGGCTTGCCAGTGAACAGAGCGGCGTGCCTCATCACCTGATTCTGGCCCAGGCCGCGCTGGAGTCGGGCTGGGGCCAGCGCCAGATCCGCAAGGAAAACGGCGACCCGAGCTTCAACATCTTCGGCGTGAAGGCCACCTCCAGCTGGAAGGGGCCGACCACCGAGATCACGACTACGGAATACGAGAACGGCGCGGCGGTGAAGGTGAAAGCCAAATTCCGCGTCTACAGCTCGTATCTGGAAGCCTTATCCGATTATGTAGGCCTGCTGAGCCGAAATCCGCGTTATACCGCCGTTACGCAGGCGGCAACGGCGGAGCAGGGCGCTCAGGCCCTGCAAAACGCGGGCTACGCGACCGACCCGAACTACGCGCGCAAGCTTACCAGCATGATCCAGCAGCTGAAATCGATGGGCGAAATGGTCAGCAAAGCCTATAGCACAGATATCGAAAATCTGTTCTGAAAGTTCTCAAGTCCCGGTGGAGGTTGCCGATAACCTTCATCAGGACTCGTGTCTGAACGTATAAAAGGAACCCCCATGTCCAGTTTGATTAACAGCGCCATGAGTGGCCTCAGTGCCGCGCAGTCGGCACTCAATACCGTCAGTAATAATATTTCAAGCTATAACGTGGCAGGTTACACCCGCCAGACGACGGTGCTGGGTGCATCTAACAGCACGCTGACCGGCGGTGGCTGGGTGGGTAACGGGGTGTATGTCTCCGGTGTCCAGCGTGAATATGACGCTTTCATCACCAACCAGCTGCGCGCCGCGCAGACTCAGAGCAGCGGCCTGACCACGCGCTATCAGCAGATGTCAAAAATTGACGATGTGCTCTCCGATACCACCAACTCGCTTTCCACCACTCTGCAGGATTTCTTTAAGAGCCTGCAAACGCTGGTGAGCAACGCGGAAGACCCGGCTGCGCGTCAGACGGTGCTGGGAAAAGCGGGCGGCCTGGTCAATCAGTTCAAAACCAACGATCAGTATCTCCGCGATCAGGATACGCAGGTGAATACGGCGATCGGAACCAGCGTTTCGCAGATCAACAACTATGCCAAACAGATTGCCAATCTGAACGATCAGATTTCCCGCCTCACCGGCGTCGGCGCGGGCGCATCGCCTAACGATCTGCTCGACCAGCGCGATCAGCTCGTCAACGAGCTGAACAAAATCGTGGGTGTGGAAGTTTCGGTTCAGGATAGCGGCACGTTTAACATCTCTTTCGGCAACGGCTACAGCCTGGTGCAGGGCAGCAAAGCTAACCAGCTGGCTGCCGTGAAGTCCAGCGCCGATCCTTCCCGCACCACTATCGCCTACGTCGATGAAGTTGCGGGTAATGTCGAGATCCCGGAAAAGATGATCACCACCGGCTCGTTAGGCGGTTTGCTGACCTTCCGCGCGGAAGATCTGGATAAGGCTCGTAATAACCTGAACCAGATGGCGCTGGCGTTTGCTGACGCGATGAACAAGCAGCATGAGGCCGGCTTTGATGCCAACGGCGATGCGGGCGGCAAGCTGTTCGGCTTCGGTTCTCCGGCTGTGCTTTCCAACAGCAAAAATAGCGGCACGGCGGTCGTCAATGCCACCGTTGCGGACAGCACCAAAGTTCAGGCAACGGACTATAAGCTGCAGTTTAACGGCACCGACTGGACCATCACCCGCACGTCGGACAAGACCAGCTTTACCATGAGCCCGGATGCCAGCGGCAATCTGTCGTTTGACGGTCTCAACGTGAACGTCAGCGGTTCGGCCAACGCTAAAGACAGCTTTACCGTGAAGCCCGTCTCTGACGTCATCATGAACATGGAACTGTCCATCAGTGACGAATCCAAACTGGCCATGGCCGCGGTGCAGAACGGCGGTGAGAGCGACAACCGCAACGGGCAGAAAATGCTCGATCTGCAAAACAGCAAAGTGGTTGGCGGGAACAAAACCTTTAACGATGCCTATGCCTCACTGGTGAGCACCGTAGGGAGCACCACCGCTTCACTGAAAGTCAGTAGCCAGACGAAAGCCAATGTGGAAACGCAGTTAATTAAGCAGCAGCAGACCATCTCTGGGGTAAACCTCGACGAAGAGTATGGCAACCTGCAGCGTTATCAGCAGTATTACCTCGCCAACGCGCAGGTGCTTCAGACTGCCAGTACGCTCTTCGATGCAATTATCAACATTCGTTAAGGTTGAGGTGAAAAATGCGTATTAGCACCCAGATGATGTACGAACAGAACATGCGCGGGATCACCGATTCCCAGAGCAGATGGCTGAGCTACGGTGAGCAAATGTCCACCGGCAAGCGCGTTAACCGTCCGTCGGACGATCCTATCGCGGCTTCACAGTCTATTGTGCTGTCACAGTCTCAGTCTCAAAACAGCCAGTTCGCGTTAGCGCGCACCTTTGCCACGCAAAAAGTGTCGCTGGAAGATAACGTGCTGACCCAGGTGAACACCGCGTTATCAAGCGTGCGTGAGAAGCTGGTCTACGCGTCAAACGGCACCTTAAGCGATGACGACCGTCTCTCTCTGGCGACCGATATCCAGGGGATCCGCGACCAGCTGATGAACCTGGCTAACACGACGGATGGCAATGGTCGCTTTATCTTTGCGGGATACAAAACCGAGAGTGCACCGTTTGATGCCGCAACCGGCACCTACAATGGTGGTACTGAGGCGATCACTCAACAGGTCGATACGGCGCGAAACATGGCGATCAGCCATACCGGCCAGCAGATCTTTGAGAGCATTACCAGCAATGCACAAGAGCTGCCGGGCGGTGGGTATGGCGATACCAACATGTTTAAAATTCTTGATTCCGCCATTGCTTCGCTGAAGACGCCGATTGAGAACGATCCGGCCGCGGCCGCCGCGCAAGGTCAGGTGATTTCCAACGCGCAGATCGGTATTAAAAATGCTCAGAACAACGTCCTGACGGTCGTTGCGGATGTGGGTACTAAACTGAACGAACTGGAAAAACTCGATACCCTGGGTGACGACCGCGCGCTGGGTCAGACTAAGCAGATGAGCGACCTGGTGGACGTGGACTGGAACGAAGCGATTTCCTCTTACACCATGCAGCAGGCGGCCCTGCAGGCCTCTTATAAAGCGTTTAGCGATATGCAGGGCATGTCTCTGTTCCAGCTGAACAAATAACATCTTGACCTCTTGGAACATGTCTTGAAACTGGGCATGTTTTACTGCCCAATCCGTCTGGATTGGGCATTTTTTTTATGCCATTTCTGCTGGTGCCGAGGCGACCCGCGCGCTTTCAATCATACGGATTGCCAGCGCAATGATGCCGCAGACCGTTGCCAGCGCAACTACGCCCGTCCAGCCAGCCAGCGTGTAAATATTGCTGCCTAACGCGGAACCCAACGCCATGCCGATAAAGATCACGGTAAAGAGCAGGGCGTTCAGACGACCCCGTGCCTGTGGCTCAAGGCTGTAAACCAGATTCTGGTGCGCGACCAGGCTGGACTGCAGGCCCAGATCGAACCCAATAGCAGAGACGGCAATCAGAATCAGCTGTCCGTGAACTCCCAGGGCGGGCATCAGGAACATCAGGGCAAACGAGACGGTCACAAGGACGGCACCAAGCTGCGTGACTTTCCCGGCACCCAGTTTATCCGCCAGGCCGCCCGCCAGCGGGGCTGCCAACGCACCGGCTGCACCTGCGATACCAAAACCACCTGCGACGGCACTCCCGAGGTGATAGCGTTCCAGCAGCATGACCGCAAGCGTAGACCAGAAGGCGCTAAAGGCTATCGACAGAAAACCCTGGGCCAGCGCGGCACGGCGCAGAGCGGGATAGCGACGCCACAGATGTTCCATCGAGCGCAGCAGAGCGGGATAGCTCAGCGTGGAGTGAACGGCGAAACGAGGGAGTACGGCCCACATCACCACGCCGATAAACGCAATACTTCCCGCAGCCAGCTGATACATCACGCGCCAGCCAAACGCTTCGCCCACCACGCCGCTGACGGTTCGGGAGAGCAAAATGCCCAGCAGCAGACCGGTCATCACCGTACCCACGGTTTTCCCCTGTTTGCCTACCGGCGCAAGGATCGCCGCAGCCGGGACAATATCCTGCGCCATGGTGGCGGCCATGCCGATGAGCAGGCTTGCCAGCAGCAAAGAGTGGATCTGTCCGGTCAGGCTACAGCCCAGCAGGAACAGCGCCAGGGCCGCGCTCTTTATCAGGATTAACGTTCTGCGGTCGTGGCGATCGCCGAGCGGCAGCAGGAACAGGATCCCTAAGGCATATCCCGCCTGGGTGAGGGTCGGGACCAGGCCCATTCCTTCGATACTCAGGTGAAGATCGGCGCCCATCAGAGGCAGCAGAGGCTGGGCATAATAGATGGATGCCACGCTGAAGCCTGCACCGAGCGCCAGCATTAAGATTACCCAGCGGCTTACGGCATGGGCGGCGGTTGTTGTGTTCATAAGACGTTCCTCATTCATCGTGTGAGGCTATTTTTCATCAGTACGCCTTGCGGCGGTAGCGGGCGCGGTGGTAAAACGCTTATACGTTGAACGTATAGATGAAAAGTAAATGAAAAGATCTGAGCGTATAGACAGGGTAGAGCTGATGCGGACGTTTGTCCGCATTGTGGAGGCGGGTTCTCTCTCTGCGGCGGCACGGCAGCTGGACACCACCCAGGCCACGGTGAGCCGGCGGCTGCAGTCGCTTGAGACAATGCTGGGCGTGCGTCTGATGTTGCGCACCACCCACACGACGCGGCTGACGGATGACGGGGAGCGCTGCTATCAGCATGCCCGCCGGGTAATTGACAGCTGGCTGGCGCTGGAAGATGAGGTGGGGCAGACGGAAGATGAACCTGTAGGCGTGCTGCGGGTGCGGGCGCCGCATGCGTTTGGTCAGGATCAGCTCCTGAAACCGCTAACCGAGTTTTTGCAGCGTTACCCGCAACTTTCGATTGAGTGGATGCTCAACGATCGGTCGGCTGATTTTCTGGGCGACAACCTTGACTGCGCTATTCGGGTGGGAATGGAAGTCGACCCGGCGACCGTGTCCGTGCTGCTGGCCGAAGTGCCGCGCTCGGTGGTGGCTTCTCCGGCATTGCTGGAACGCTTTCCGACGGTTAACGCCCCGGAGGATCTGCAGCAGCTTCCCTGGATTGCCATCAGCTCTTTCTACCAGCGCCATGTGGAGCTTTTTCACGAGGCATCATCCGCCACCGCGCGCGTGATAATTACCCCACGCCTGAGCACCGACAGTCTGTATGTCGCACGCAATACGGCACTCACCGGCCTTGGCGTGGCGGTAGTATCCAGCTGGACGGTACAGGATGATATCCGGGAAGGTCGGCTGGTACATTTGCTGCCAGAGTGGCAGCCGGCGGCGTTACCGGTGCATCTGGTTTACCCCTGGTCCCGGTATTATCCGGCGCGCTTGCGGCGATTTCTGGAGCTAATGCGGCAGATCATGCCGGAGGTCACCGGGATGAGAAAGCCCGTGCAGCAGCCATAAAAAAAGCCGACCCGAAGGTCGGCTTTTTACTTTCTGCGTCGTTATTCGACAGACTGCGGACGCGTCGCTGGTGCAGTCGCCTGATGCGTTGCACTGTGGCCGCCTGCAGCGCCTTTACCGTCAAAGCTGAACGCCGGGCGAACCCAGTCGCTGTGACGCGGTGCTTCAGGCACATACTCTGGTGCCGGAGCGCGCGTCATCGGCGCTGTCGCAATGTGAGCAGGCGCAGGAGTGGCAACAACCTTAACCGGCTCTGGCTCCACTTCAGGCGCTTTCGCTTCTTCAACAACCGGTTCAACCTGAATCTCAACGTCCTGAACGATTTCTTCAGTGGTGGTTTCGACGAGGGTTTCAGCGGCTTCTTCCACTGCGGTTACAGGTTCAGCCTCTTCAGCGACTTCCTCAGCCACCACGACGTCTTCTTCGGCGATAATCTGCGGTGCGGCATCAACCGGCGCGGCAATCACTTCAGGATGGGTGGTTTCGACGTCCACTGCGTGTGGTTCTGCTGCTTCAACAACCTGAGGTTCAACCACGGTTGCTGCTTCGGTCACAGCATCTTCAACCGCGGCTACAGGAGCAATCACCTCTTCGGTCACAGCCTGCTCTTCAACAGCCTGCTCCAGGCGAGCGACCGGATAACGGATCCAGACTTTGCCGGATGCCATTTCTGGTGACGCGCACGCCACGGTCAACGGCATTGGAGACTGAGTCGGATAACGCTCGTCACGGTAGCGACGACGACGCTGGCCACTCACGCGCAGATGACGCGGAGAACGGCGGGAGCGACGCGGCATACCTGCGTTGTCACGGTTTTCACCGTTTTCATCCTGCTCAACGTTATTGTCCACGACGGCTGGCAGGTCAACTTTTGCAACCTGCGTGCCTGTTGCGGTTTCTGCCGCTTCAGCCGCAACTACGGTGGTTTCTTCTACCGGAGCCGCACCAACTCGCACTTTCTGTGCCAGCTGGCGCTGCTTACGACGAGGCATCACCTGAGTACGTTCTTCCTGCTCGCCGTCCTGCTGCTCAGCGGGCTCTTCGCGGTTCAGGTTTTTAACTTCCTGCTGCGCCTGACGCTTCTCGTCGTTACGACGACGGTTGCGTTCGCGGCGTGGCTGCTGCTCGTCGCGCTGTTTGCTCTTCTCGGACTCATCGCCCGCCTGCTGGCGAATTTCACGATCTTCAACATTCTGCTGCTGTTTCTCGCGACGGTTGCGACGGTTGTCTTCGCGCTGCTCACGGCCTTCATTATTGTCTGAACGGCTGTCACGACGCTCGTTACGGTCGCTGCGGTCGTTACGATCGCGGCGGTTGTTCTGACGCTTGCGACGGTCCTGCTGACGTTCAGGTTTGGCTGCTTTAGGTTCTTCTTTCGGCTGCTCTGGCTGAACTTCTTCACCCGCAAACATCTTCTTCAGCGCGCCGAAGAAGCGGCTCAGCAGACCCGGTTGCGCCGGCTGGGCTTTCACTGCCGTTGCTTCTGGTTTCTGCGCCGCCGGTTTGGCTGCAGGTTTTTCCAGCGCCGCTTCCGGTGGTGCTTCAGGCATAATGAAGGTCGCTAACGCAGGCTGCTCTGGGAGTTTGCGCTCGGCAGGTTCTTCATCGGAAGGCAGCGCCATCTCTTCTTCATGCAGCTTCGGCAGCAGGTAGCTGAGGGTGCTGGTCTCTTCGCCCTTACGGACACGCAGCACGTGATAGTGCGGGGTTTCCATCTGGTCGTTTGGCACGATGATGCAGCGAACGCCGCCCTGACGCGCTTCGATTGCGCTGACCGCTGCACGTTTTTCGTTCAGCAGGTAGGAGGCAATCGGCACAGGCACAATGGCGTGAACCTCTTTGGTGTTCTCTTTCAGCGCTTCTTCTTCAATCAGACGCAGGATAGAGAGAGACAGCGATTCGTTATCACGCACGGTACCGGTGCCGGAGCAGCGCGGGCAGACGTGATGGCTGGACTCACCCAGCGACGGGCTCAGACGCTGGCGGGACATCTCCAGCAGGCCGAAGCGCGAGATGTGGCTAATCTGGATACGCGCGCGATCCTGACGCACCGCTTCACGCAGGCGGTTTTCAACCGCGCGCTGGTGGCGAACAGGGGTCATGTCGATGAAGTCGATAACAATCAGACCGCCCAGGTCGCGCAGGCGGAGCTGGCGGGCGATTTCATCAGCGGCTTCAAGGTTGGTATTGAAGGCCGTCTCTTCGATGTCCCCGCCGCGGGTTGCACGCGCGGAGTTGATGTCGATAGCGGTCAGCGCTTCGGTGGTATCGATAACGATAGAACCGCCGGACGGCAGGCGCACTTCACGCTGGAAGGCGGACTCGATCTGGGATTCGATCTGATAGTGGCTGAACAGCGGGATTTCACCGGTGTACAGTTTAATTTTGCTGGTGAAATCCGGACGACCCAGCGCGGCGATGTGCTGGCGAGCCAGCTCAAGCACTTTCGGGTTATCGATCAGAATCTCACCGATGTCCTGACGAAGGTAATCACGGAAGGCACGCACGATAACGTTGCTTTCCTGGTGGATCAGGAACGGAGCAGGGCGGCTTTCTGCGGCTTTCTGGATAGCTTCCCAGTGCTTCAGACGGAAGCTCAGGTCCCACTGCAGCGCTTCGGCAGATTTGCCCACGCCCGCGGTACGCACGATAAGCCCCATGCCATCCGGCAGCTCAAGGCTTGCCAGCGCTTCTTTCAGCTCGGTACGGTCATCACCTTCGATACGGCGAGAGATGCCCCCCGCGCGCGGGTTGTTTGGCATCAGCACCAGATAGCTCCCCGCCAGGCTGATAAAGGTGGTCAGTGCGGCACCCTTGTTGCCGCGCTCTTCTTTATCAATCTGAACGATAACTTCCTGACCTTCACGCAGAACATCTTTGATGTTTGGGCGGCCATGGGCGTTGTAGTTTGCAGGGAAATATTCGCGGGCGATTTCTTTCAGAGGGAGGAAACCATGACGCTCAGCACCGTAATCGACAAATGCAGCTTCAAGGCTTGGTTCAATGCGGGTGATTTTACCTTTGTAAATGTTCGCTTTTTTCTGTTCGTGTCCAGGACTTTCGATATCCAGATCGTACAGGCGCTGCCCATCCACAAGGGCGACACGCAACTCTTCTTGCTGAGTTGCGTTGATTAACATTCTTTTCATCGTAACTTACTCGTTATTCTTACATTGACGACAAAGCTGCGGGCAAGGTGACGCTTTCCGGGGTATGAACCGATGGCCTCGTGTCTGTTCACGTCGCCAACCTCACGGTTGTCGCTCGCTTAAGAGGCGCAGAGTGTCGGTTGCCTGTATTTCATACGGAAACACAGCGCAATTATCAGGGGAATTGCCTGGGTAGAACTCTCCAGAGAACAATCCTTATACCGGGAAGTACTGCAACCCGCAGCCCGCTAACTGCCTGAAAGATCAATACGTCTTACGCCATTGCTGCGTGGATGATCGGTCAGACAAAATTGGTCATTCCGTCGACATCCTTACAAAACCCGGATTTAACGCGGAAAACAGCCCCATTATTCCATTGCTCGCCGGGTTATAGCAAGATGACTTTTACCAATTATCACCCGGTTACTCACAGTTTCTTCACCTCAAGGTGGTGATTGGTTTAATAACCACCAAATCGATTGCGTGAAACGGGGCGCAGGCCGGATAAAAGTAAATATAAGCATAGAAAAATGAGTGGCGCTAATGGCTGACGATATTTAGAATCGCCAACCATGAAAACAGAGACTCCAGCCGTAAAAATGGTTGCTATCGCGGATGACTACGCGGGGCAACGCATCGATAACTTCTTGCGCACCCAACTGAAGGGCGTGCCAAAGAGTATGATTTACCGCATCCTGCGTAAGGGCGAGGTGCGGGTGAATAAAAAACGCGTGAAGCCTGAGTATAAGCTCGAAGCCGGTGATGAAGTGCGTATTCCACCGGTTCGCGTGGCTGAACGTGAAGAAGAGGTGGTTTCGCCGAAGCTGCAAAAAGTCGCGGCCCTGAGCGATGTCATCCTTTATGAGGACGATCATATTCTGGTGCTGAATAAGCCATCGGGTACCGCGGTCCACGGTGGTAGCGGTCTGAGCTTCGGCGTGATTGAAGGGTTACGTGCGCTGCGTCCGGAAGCCCGTTTCCTCGAACTGGTTCACCGCCTGGACCGTGATACCTCAGGCGTGCTCCTGGTAGCGAAAAAGCGTTCAGCGCTGCGTTCCCTGCACGAGCAGTTGCGTGAGAAGGGCATGCAGAAAGATTATCTGGCGCTGGTGCGCGGTCAGTGGCAGTCCCACGTGAAGGTGGTGCAGGCCCCGCTGCTGAAGAACATTCTGCAAAGCGGCGAGCGCATTGTGCGCGTGAGCCAGGAAGGGAAACCGTCGGAGACGCGCTTTAAGGTTGAAGAGCGCTACGAGTTTGCCACGCTGGTGCGCTGCAGCCCGGTGACGGGACGTACCCATCAGATTCGCGTCCATACCCAGTTTGCGGGCCATCCGATTGCGTTTGATGACCGCTACGGCGACCGGGAATTTGATAAACAGCTGGCGGGCACGGGCCTGTCGCGTCTGTTCCTGCATGCGGCAGCGCTGAAGTTTACCCATCCTAATACCGGGGAAGTTATCCGTATTGAAGCGCCGCTGGATGAGCAGTTGAAACGCTGCCTGAAGGTTCTGCGCGGCTGATTATGTGCCGGGTGGCGCTGCGCTTACCCGGCCTACGAAACCCGTAGGCCCATGCAAGCGAAGCGCCGCTGGGCATAACTTACACGATCAGCGGATTACACTCTTCTCGCCGTAACATCTGGCACAAGGCAATCAGCGGCAATCCCACCAGTGTGTTCGGATCCCGACCGTCCAGCTTGTCGAACAGCGCAATTCCCAGCCCCTCACTTTTGAAGCTTCCTGCGCAGTTCAGCGGACGTTCCCGGCGCACGTAGTCCATAATCTCCTGCTCGCTAAGATGGCGGAAGTGCACGTCGAACGGCTCGCATTCGGTTTGCAGATGGCCGGAGGCGGAGTTATAGAGCGCCAGGCCCGTGTAAAAGGTCACGATAGTGCCCCGCGCACGCAGAAGCTGCTGGCAGGCATTCTCCTCCGTATGAGGCTTGCCGGTGATTTCGCCGTCCAGCACGCAAACCTGATCGGAGCCTATAATCAAATGTGCAGGATAACGTGCGGCCAGCGATTGCGCTTTCTCCTTAGCGAGACGCGTTACCAGATGACGCGGTGATTCGCCCGGTTGCGGCGTCTCATCTACTTCTGGCGCGGCGCATTCAAACGGGATCCCGAGCTTTTCCAGCAGCGTTCGACGGTAGGGAGAAGTGGAAGCAAGGACGAGATTTGGCATATTTTTATCACCAGATATAGCGTATCGATGCCAGCCATTTTAAACTACAGGCCGCAATGTGTGCGAATAATTGGCAAAAGGCAGCTCTGGTTGCCTTTTTCTTTGACTCTATGACGTTACAAAGTTAATATGCGCGCCCTATGCAAAAGGTAAAATTACCCCTGACTCTTGATCCGGTTCGTACGGCTCAAAAACGCCTTGATTACGAAGGTATCTATACTTCCGATCAGGCCGAGCGTATTGCCGAATCTGTAGTCAGTGTGGACAGTGATGTAGAATGCTCCATGTCGTTCGCTATCGACAACCAGCGTCTCGCCGTTTTAACCGGTGATGCAAAGGTAACGGTAACGCTCGAGTGTCAGCGTTGCGGGAAACCGTTTGTACAGCATGTTCACACAACGTATTGTTTCAGTCCGGTTCGTTCTGACGAACAGGCTGAAGCACTCCCGGAAGCGTATGAGCCGATTGAGGTTAACGAATTCGGTGAAATCGATCTTCTGGCTCTGGTTGAAGATGAAATCATCCTCTCCTTGCCAGTCGTTCCGGTGCATGATTCTGAACACTGTGAAGTGTCCGAGGCGGACATGGTCTTTGGGGAACTGCCTGATGAAGCGCAAAAACCAAACCCATTTGCCGTATTAGCCAGCTTAAAGCGTAAGTAATTGAGGAGTAAGGTCCATGGCCGTACAACAGAATAAACCAACCCGTTCCAAACGTGGCATGCGTCGTTCCCATGACGCGCTGACTGCAGTTACCAGCCTGTCTGTAGACAAGACTTCTGGTGAGAAACACCTGCGTCACCACATCACCGCTGACGGTTTCTACCGCGGCCGCAAGGTTATCACTAAGTAATCGCGCGAAAGCGTGATTAGGCTTAGTGAGGATTTCCCCGTGCAAACGGGGAAGTTACCGAACCAGGCTGCGACGATACCTTGACACGTCTAACCCTGGCGTTAGATGTCATGGGGGGAGATTTTGGCCCTTCCGTGACAGTGCCTGCAGCATTGCAGGCACTGAATTCTAATTCGCAACTCACACTTCTTTTAGTCGGCAATCCCGACACAATCACGCCATTACTTGCAAAAGCTGACTTTGAACAACGTTCGCGTCTGCAGATTATTCCTGCGCAGTCAGTTATTGCCAGTGATGCACGCCCCTCACAGGCGATTCGTAATAGCCGTGGCAGCTCTATGCGCATGGCGCTGGAGCTGGTAAAAGAAGGGCGAGCGCAGGCTTGCGTCAGCGCCGGCAATACCGGCGCGCTGATGGGGCTGTCGAAATTACTGCTCAAGCCGATTGAGGGCATTGAGCGCCCGGCGCTGGTGACGGTGTTACCGCATCAGCAGAAGGGGAAAACGGTGGTGCTCGATTTGGGCGCTAACGTGGATTGTGATAGTACCATGCTGGCTCAGTTCGCCGTGATGGGGTCGGTGCTGGCAGAAGACGTGGTCGGGATCAACAATCCCCGCGTTGCGTTATTGAATATTGGTGAAGAAGAGACCAAAGGCCTGGACAGCATTCGCGACGCTGCTGAAATGCTCAAACAGGTTCCCTCCATCAACTATATTGGTTATCTCGAAGCCAATGAGTTGCTGACGGGAAAAACGGATGTTCTGGTGTGCGATGGCTTCACCGGAAACGTAACGTTGAAGACCATGGAAGGGGTCGTGCGCATGTTCCTTTCTCTGCTGAAATCTCAGGGAGAAGGCAAAAAAAGCGCCTGGTGGTTGATTTTATTGAAGCGTTGGTTACAAAAGAGCCTGACGCGGCGATTCAGTCACCTCAACCCCGACCAGTATAATGGCGCCTGTCTGTTAGGATTGCGCGGCATCGTGATTAAGAGTCATGGCGCCGCCAATCAGCGAGCATTTTCTGTCGCCATTGAACAGGCAGTGCAGGCGGTGCAGCGACAAGTCCCTCAGCGGATTGCCGCTCGCCTGGAATCTGTATTAGCTAAAAGTGACTGAGCGTACATGTATACGAAGATTTTAGGTACCGGCAGCTACCTGCCAAAACAAGTGCGTACCAACGCCGATCTGGAAAAAATGGTAGATACGTCTGACGAGTGGATTGTCACGCGCACAGGTATCCGTGAACGTCGTATCGCCGCGCCAGACGAAACCGTGTCCACCATGGGTTACGAAGCCGCACAGCGCGCTATCGAAATGGCGGGTATCGATAAAGAAGAGATTGGCTTGATCGTGGTTGCCACGACGTCTGCCACGCATGCTTTCCCAAGCGCGGCGTGTCAGGTGCAGAACATGCTCGGTATTAAAGGCTGCCCGGCGTTTGACGTTGCCGCCGCGTGCGCAGGTTTCACCTACGCGCTGAGCATTGCCGATCAGTATGTTAAATCTGGCTCCGTCAAATATGCGCTGGTTATCGGTGCTGACGTTTTGGCGCGTACCTGCGATCCAACCGATCGCGGAACGATCATTATTTTCGGTGATGGTGCCGGTGCGGTGCTGCTGGGGCAGTCCGAAGAGCCGGGTATCATCTCCACGCATCTGCATGCCGATGGCCGCTACGGCGAGCTGTTAACGCTGCCTAACGCCGATCGCGTTAATCCGGACAGCTCCATCTACCTGACCATGGCGGGTAACGAGGTGTTCAAAGTGGCGGTGACCGAGCTTGCGCACATTGTCGATGAGACGCTGGAAGCAAATAACCTTGAACGCACCGCGCTCGACTGGCTGGTGCCGCATCAGGCGAACCTGCGTATCATCAGCGCCACCGCTAAAAAGCTGGGCATGTCGATGGATAACGTTGTGGTGACGCTGGATCGTCACGGCAACACCTCTGCGGCGTCGGTACCGTGCGCATTTGATGAAGCGGTACGCGACGGACGAATCAAACGGGGCCAGCTGGTCTTGCTTGAAGCCTTCGGTGGCGGGTTCACCTGGGGTTCCGCGCTGGTTCGTTTCTAGTATAAGGAATAAAAAATGACGCAATTTGCTTTTGTGTTCCCGGGCCAGGGTTCTCAAACCGTTGGGATGTTGTCTGAAATGGCAGCAAACTACCCGGTCATTGAAGAGACTTTTCGTGAAGCTTCTGATGCGCTGGGTTATGATCTGTGGGCGCTGACCCAACAGGGTCCGGCCGAAGAGCTGAACAAAACCTGGCAAACTCAGCCAGCGTTGCTGACTGCGTCCGTTGCGCTGTGGCGCGTATGGCAGCAGCAGGGCGGTAAAGCGCCAGCACTGCTCGCGGGCCATAGCCTGGGTGAATACTCTGCGCTGGTGTGCGCCGGTGTGATTGCGTTTGCTGACGCGGTGCGCCTGGTAGAACTGCGCGGTAAATTCATGCAGGAAGCGGTGCCAGAAGGAACGGGTGGCATGTCTGCCATTATTGGTCTGGATGATGCCGCGATTGCAAAAGCGTGTGAAGAATCTGCTCAAGGGCAGGTGGTTTCTCCGGTTAACTTCAACTCGCCGGGCCAGGTTGTTATTGCTGGTCATAAAGAGGCCGTTGAACGTGCCGGTGCTGCCTGTAAAGCCGCGGGCGCCAAACGCGCACTGCCGCTGCCGGTCAGCGTACCGTCTCACTGCGCACTGATGAAGCCCGCAGCCGAGAAACTGGCGGCTGAGCTGGAAAAAATTACCTTTAACGCACCGACGATTTCCGTTGTGAACAACGTCGATGTGAAATGCGAAACCGCGCCGGAGGCTATCCGTGACGCACTGGTTCGCCAGCTCTATAGCCCGGTACAGTGGACCAAAACCGTTGAGTTTATGGCCTCTCAGGGCGTTGAGCACCTTTATGAAGTCGGTCCTGGTAAAGTCCTCACCGGTCTGACGAAACGTATTGTTGACACCCTGACTGCCTCGGCGATTAACGAGCCGGAAGCGATGTCAGCGGCACTCTCGCAATAAAAGAGGAATACCATGAGTTTTGAAGGAAAAATTGCCCTGGTTACTGGCGCAAGCCGCGGTATCGGGCGTGCAATTGCTGAAACACTGGTCGCGCGCGGCGCGAAGGTGATTGGTACAGCAACCAGCGAGAATGGCGCTCAGGCCATCAGCGAGTATCTGGGTGCGAACGGTAAAGGTCTGGTACTGAATGTGACCGAACCTGCATCTATCGAATCTGTTCTGGAAAATATTCGCGCAGAGTTTGGTGAAGTGGATATTCTGGTCAATAATGCCGGGATCACTCGCGACAACCTGCTGATGCGAATGAAAGATGATGAGTGGAACGATATTATCGAAACCAACCTGTCATCTGTATTCCGTCTGTCAAAAGCGGTAATGCGCGCTATGATGAAAAAGCGTCATGGTCGTATTATCACTGTTGGTTCTGTGGTTGGTACCATGGGAAATGCTGGTCAGGCTAACTACGCTGCGGCGAAAGCAGGTCTGATCGGTTTCAGTAAGTCGCTGGCGCGTGAAGTCGCGTCCCGCGGGATTACTGTAAACGTTGTTGCTCCGGGCTTTATTGAAACGGACATGACGCGTGCGCTGACTGATGATCAGCGTGCGGGTACGCTGGCGGCAGTTCCGGCGGGTCGTCTTGGCGACCCTAAAGAAATCGCCAGTGCGGTTGCATTTTTAGCCTCTGACGAAGCGGGTTACATCACTGGTGAGACCCTCCACGTCAACGGCGGGATGTACATGGTTTAATCACGATCGAAAATATTTGCGTTATTAGGGCAAATGGCCTCAAAATAACGTAAAATCGTGGTAAGACCTGCCGGGATTTAGTTGCAAATTTTTCAACATTTTATACACTACGAAAACCATCGCGAAAGCGAGTTTTGATAGGAAATTTAAGAGTATGAGCACTATCGAAGAACGCGTTAAGAAAATTATCGGCGAACAGCTGGGCGTTAAGCAGGAAGAAGTTGTGAACTCCGCTTCCTTCGTTGAAGACCTGGGCGCAGATTCTCTTGACACCGTTGAGCTGGTAATGGCTCTGGAAGAAGAGTTTGATACTGAGATTCCGGACGAAGAAGCTGAGAAAATCACCACCGTTCAGGCTGCCATTGATTACATCAACGGCCACCAGGCGTAAGTGAACATCTCCAGGCGGTCATTCGACCGCCTGAGTTTTATCTTTTTTAGTCCCACGTATCTCTTTTTTTATCCCTCCCTGGAGGACAAACGTGTCTAAGCGTCGTGTAGTTGTGACCGGACTTGGCATGTTGTCTCCTGTCGGCAATACCGTAGAGTCCACCTGGAAAGCTCTCCTTGCCGGTCAGAGCGGCATCAGCCTAATCGACCATTTCGATACTAGCGCCTATGCAACGAAATTTGCTGGCTTAGTAAAGGATTTTAACTGTGAAGAGATCATCTCGCGCAAAGAACAGCGCAAGATGGATGCCTTCATTCAATATGGAATTGTCGCTGGCGTTCAGGCCATGCAGGATTCTGGCCTTGAGATTACGGAAGAGAACGCAACCCGTATCGGCGCCGCTATCGGCTCCGGGATTGGTGGTCTTGGCCTGATCGAGGAAAACCATACATCGCTGATGAATGGCGGACCGCGTAAGATCAGCCCGTTCTTCGTTCCGTCCACGATTGTTAACATGGTGGCAGGTCACCTGACCATTATGTTCGGCCTGCGTGGGCCAAGCATCTCTATCGCTACTGCGTGTACGTCTGGCGTACATAATATCGGCCAGGCCGCGCGTATCATTGCGTACGGCGATGCAGATGCTATGGTTGCGGGCGGTGCTGAAAAAGCCAGTACCCCACTGGGTGTTGGTGGTTTCGGCGCAGCGCGTGCGCTCTCTACCCGTAACGATAACCCTCAGGCGGCGAGCCGTCCGTGGGATAAAGACCGCGATGGTTTCGTGCTGGGTGACGGCGCAGGTATGCTCGTACTGGAAGAGTACGAACATGCGAAAAAACGTGGCGCGAAAATTTATGCTGAAGTCGTTGGCTTCGGGATGAGCAGCGATGCGTATCACATGACGTCTCCTCCGGAGAACGGCGCGGGTGCTGCGCTGGCGATGGAAAATGCGATCCGTGATGCGGGTATTACCCCTGCACAGATTGGCTACGTTAACGCGCACGGCACTTCTACGCCTGCAGGCGATAAAGCAGAAGCGCAGGCGGTTAAGTCTATCTTCGGCGAGGCTGCCAGCCGCGTAATGGTCAGCTCTACGAAATCCATGACCGGTCACCTGCTGGGTGCGGCGGGTGCAGTAGAGTCAATCTACTCTATCCTTGCGCTGCGCGATCAGGCTGTGCCGCCAACCATCAACCTGGATAACCCGGATGAAGGTTGCGATCTGGACTTCGTTCCGCACGAAGCGCGTCAGGTTAGCGGTATGGAGTACACCCTGTGTAACTCCTTCGGCTTTGGCGGCACGAATGGTTCTCTGATCTTCAAAAAGGTCTGAGCCTGACTGCCTGAAAGCTATAAAAAAAAGGTCCGCTTGGCGGGCCTTTTTTATTAGGGAAAATCCCCTTGTCCGGCTTTTAACATCCTGCCAGACTGAGCCTCCACGCATAAGGAGCCACCATGTTTTTAATTAATGGCCTTGAGCAAGAAACGCTGCCGGCAAGCGACAGGGCAATCCAGTTTGGCGATGGCTGTTTCACCACTGCGCGTATTCTTGACGGTGAGGTGATCCTGCTTGACGCCCATATCCGTCGTTTACAAAAAGCCTGCGAGAAATTGCTGATTCCCTTCATGCAGTGGGACATTCTCGAGCGCGAGATGCGCCGGCTGGCGTCAGGTAATACAAACGGCGTTTTAAAAGTTATTCTTAGCCGCGGCAGCGGCGGGCGAGGGTACAGCGGTTCCGCCTGTCAGCATCCCACGCGTATTCTTTCCGTATCAGCGTATCCTGCTCACTATGCGCGCTGGCGTGAGGAGGGGGTAACGCTGACGCTGAGCCCGGTACGGCTGGGGCGAAACCCTATGCTCGCCGGAATAAAACATCTTAACCGCCTTGAACAGGTGCTTATTCGTACTCATCTTGAACAGACGGACGCCGATGAGGCGCTAGTCCTTGACAGCGAAGGGTTCATTACGGAATGCTGTGCGGCTAATTTACTCTGGCGGAAGGGCCGTGAGGTCTTCACCCCTTCGCTGGAGCAGGCTGGGGTTAACGGCATCATGCGCCAGTTTTGTTTGCAACAGCTGGCACATGCAGGCTTTCGCGTTGTCGAAGTAAACGCGAAGGAAGAGGCGCTGCTGTCCGCCGATGAAGTTGTGATCTGCAATGCGCTGATGCCTGTTATACCCGTTCGGGCGTATGGTCAACAGCGCTGGTCTTCGCGAGAGCTCTTTACGTTTTTAGCCCCGATATGTGAGCAAATCAAAAAGTCATGAAGAAAATGTTGCGCTTTGTCCTTCTCCTGCTCGTTGCGCTGGGTATTGCCGGCGGAGCGGGAGTATGGAAGGTTCGCCAGCTGGCGGACAGTAAAATACTGATTAAAGACGAGACGATTTTTACCCTGAAAGCCGGTACCGGGCGGATGGCGCTGGGCGAGCAGCTTTACGGGGATAAAATCATCAACCGTCCACGCGTGTTCCAGTGGTTATTGCGTATCGAGCCTGAACTGTCTCACTTCAAGGCTGGTACCTATCGCTTTACGCCCGGCATGACCGTCAGAGAGATGCTGCAGCTGCTGGAAAGCGGTAAAGAGGCACAGTTCCCGCTGCGCTTTGTTGAAGGGATGCGCTTAAGCGATTACCTCAAGCAGCTGCGTGATGCGCCTTACATCAAGCACACGCTAAAAGACGATCGCTATGAGACGGTCGCCGAGGCGCTGAAATTTGAACATCCTGAGTGGGTGGAAGGCTGGTTCTGGCCAGACACCTGGATGTATACGGCGGGCACGACCGATGTGGCGATTCTTAAACGGGCACACAAAAAGATGGTTGAGGCAGTTGATTCCGCCTGGGAAGGGCGTATGGACGGGCTGCCTTATCAAGATCAAAACCAGTTTGTGACAATGGCCTCGATCATTGAGAAAGAGACGGCCGTGGCGGCCGAGCGCGACCGGGTCGCGTCGGTATTTATCAACCGCCTGCGCATCGGCATGCGTCTGCAAACCGACCCGACCGTTATCTACGGCATGGGCGAGAGCTATGCCGGTAAGATCTCCAGAAAAGATCTGGAGACGCCAACGGCGTATAATACCTACGTGATTAACGGCTTACCGCCGGGCCCGATAGCCACGCCGAGCGAGGCTTCGCTCAAAGCCGCCGCGCACCCGGCCAAAACACCGTACCTCTATTTTGTGGCTGATGGAAAAGGGGGGCATACCTTTAACACCAACCTTGCCAGCCATAATCGCTCTGTTCAGGACTATCTGAAGGCACTTAAGGAAAAAAATGCGCAGTAAATACATTGTCATTGAGGGACTCGAAGGGGCGGGTAAAACCACCGCCCGTAACGTGGTAGTGGATACGCTGAAATCGCTTGGCGTCGCTGACATGGTCTTTACCCGCGAGCCGGGCGGTACTCAGCTGGCGGAGAAACTGCGCAGCCTGGTGCTGGATATTAAATCCGTTGGCGACGAGGTTATTACTGACAAAGCCGAAGTGCTGATGTTCTATGCGGCGCGCGTCCAGCTGGTTGAGACCGTGATTAAACCTGCGCTGGCCGACGGCAAGTGGGTGATCGGTGACCGTCACGATCTGTCGACTCAGGCCTATCAGGGCGGCGGACGCGGTATTGACCAGACGATGCTGGCAACCCTTCGCGATGCCGTACTGGGGGATTTTCGCCCGGACCTGACCCTCTACCTGGATGTGACCCCGGAAGTGGGCCTCAGGCGCGCCCGCGCGCGCGGCGAACTGGACCGCATTGAGCAAGAGTCTTTCGATTTCTTTAACCGCACGCGCGCACGCTATCTTGAGCTGGCCGCGCGGGACAGCGCAATTCGTACCATTGACGCCACGCAATCTCTGGACGACGTCACGCGCGATATTCAACAGACCGTTACGCAGTGGCTACAGGAGCAGCAGGCATGAAATGGTATCCATGGTTGCGCCCGCACTTTGAACAGCTGATCGCCAGCTATCAGGCCGGTCGGGGGCATCATGCGTTACTGATTCAGGCGTTGCCGGGAATGGGGGATGATGCGTTGATCTACGCCATCACTCGTTTTCTGATGTGCCAGCAGCCGGAAGGGCATAAAAGCTGCGGTAAATGCCGCGGCTGCCAGCTGATGCAGGCCGGCACGCATCCTGACTATTACACGCTTGAGCCTGAGAAGGGCAAAAGCGCGCTTGGCATTGATGCCGTGCGTGAAGTCAGCGAGAAACTGTACGAACATGCGCGTCTGGGCGGGGCAAAAGTGGTCTGGCTCAACGACGCTGCGTTGCTTACCGAGGCGGCGGCGAACGCGCTGCTTAAAACCCTGGAAGAGCCGCCGGAAAAGACGTGGTTTTTCCTTTCCTGCCGGGACCCGGGACGTTTACTGGCGACGCTGCGCAGCCGTTGTCGTCTCCATCATCTGGCGGTACCTCAGGAATCGTGGGCGTTAAGCTGGCTTGAGCGAGAGGTGACAACGTCACAGGAGAGTGCGTTGTCTGCGCTGCGCCTCAGCAGCGGCGCCCCCGCGGCGGCGCTGGCATTACTACAGCCTGACGTCTGGTCGCAGCGAGAAGCGCTCTGCCGGGCCGTTGAGGCTTCACTTAACAACCAGGACTGGCTGAGTTTACTGCCTGCGCTGAATAGCGATCGGGCCGTCGAGCGTCTGCACTGGCTGGCCTCCTTATTGCTCGATGCGCTAAAAATCCAGCAAGGGGCTACGCTGCTGACTAACCCGGACGCGTGGCCCCTGGTGAACATGCTGGCAAGCCGCCTTACAGGCGCGTCTCTGCACGCTATCCTTCATGATGTTTGCGAGAGCCGCGAACAGCTTTTAACCGTGACGGGTCTTAATCGCGAGCTTTTGCTGACCGACCAGTTACTGCGTATTGAACACTACCTGCAACCGGGCGTTACGCCGCCTGTTTCCCATCTCTGAGAGAGACATTATGTTTTTAGTCGACTCACACTGCCATCTTGATGGCCTGGATTATCAATCCCTGCACAACGACGTGGATGACGTGCTGGCAAAAGCCGCTGCCCGCGATGTGAAATTTTGTCTTGCGGTGGCGACGACGCTGCCAGGGTATCGCTCAATGCGTGAGCTGGTGGGCGATCGCGATAACGTGGTGTTCTCCTGCGGCGTTCATCCGCTGAACCAGGACGAAGAGTATGACGTAGAAGAGCTGCGCCGACTGGCAGCAGAAGCGGGCGTCGTGGCGATGGGTGAAACCGGGCTGGACTATTTTTACACGCCGGAAACGAAAGCGCGCCAGCAGGCGTCTTTCCGCAACCATATTCGCATCGGCCGCGAACTGAATAAACCGGTCATCGTACATACGCGCGATGCGCGCGCCGATACGCTGGCGATCCTCCGGGAAGAAAACGTGACGGATTGCGGTGGCGTACTACACTGTTTCACAGAAGACAGAGAAACGGCGGGTAAACTGCTTGATTTGGGGTTTTATATTTCGTTTTCCGGGATCGTGACGTTCCGTAACGCTGAGCAGCTCCGTGATGCTGCGCGCTATGTCCCGCTCGATCGCATTCTGGTGGAAACAGACTCTCCGTATCTGGCGCCGGTACCGCATCGCGGTAAAGAGAACCAGCCGGCCATGACGCGAGACGTCGCAGAGTACATGGCCGTGCTTAAAGGCGTCAGTATCGAAGAGCTGGCCCGCGTCACGACGCAAAACTTCTCTGCGCTGTTCCATATCGACCCCGCCCGCCTGCAATCCGTCTGATAAGCCTGTTTTTTTTAGGCTCGTAATTAATAAATAAAACGAGTAAAGTTCACCGCCTCATTTGGGGCGGTGACGGTGTTCTCAGAAACATCCAGACATGCTTTTTGTAAATTACTGAAAGTTTTTCGACCGTCTTAAGCTGAAACGTGATAGCCGTCAAACAAACTCAGAGGGAATTATTTTACTCTGTGTAATAAATAAAGGGCGCTTAGATGTCCTGTCCACGGCACGGTACTCCCCCCGGGCCAATGCGTGAAAGCGTAAAAAAAGCACAAATACTCAGGAGCACTCTCAATTATGTTTAAGAATGCATTTGCTAACCTGCAAAAGGTCGGTAAATCGCTGATGCTGCCAGTATCCGTACTGCCTATCGCAGGTATCCTGCTGGGTGTCGGTTCTGCTAACTTCAGCTGGCTGCCAGCCGTAGTTTCCCATGTGATGGCTGAAGCAGGCGGTTCCGTCTTTGCTAACATGCCTCTGATCTTCGCTATCGGTGTGGCGCTGGGCTTTACCAATAACGACGGCGTTTCTGCGCTGGCTGCAGTGGTTGCTTACGGCATCATGGTGAAAACCATGGCTGTGGTTGCGCCGCTGGTTCTGCATTTACCGGCAGAAGAGATTGCCGCGAAACACCTGGCAGATACCGGTGTTCTGGGCGGTATCATCTCCGGTGCGATTGCAGCGTATATGTTCAACCGCTTCTATCGCATCAAGCTGCCTGAGTATCTGGGCTTCTTCGCGGGCAAGCGTTTTGTTCCGATCATCTCTGGTCTGGCAGCGATTTTCACTGGCGTGATCCTGTCCTTCATCTGGCCACCAATCGGTTCCGCTATCCAGACCTTCTCTCAGTGGGCTGCTTACCAGAACCCGGTTGTCGCGTTCGGTATCTATGGCTTCATCGAGCGTTGCCTGGTGCCATTCGGTCTGCACCACATCTGGAACGTTCCATTCCAGATGCAGATTGGTGAATTCACCAACGCAGCAGGTCAGGTGTTCCACGGCGATATCCCACGTTACATGGCGGGTGACCCAACTGCAGGTAAACTGTCTGGTGGCTTCCTGTTCAAAATGTACGGCCTGCCGGCTGCTGCGATTGCAATCTGGCACTCTGCTAAGCCAGAAAACCGTGCAAAAGTGGGCGGTATCATGATCTCCGCAGCGCTGACCTCGTTCCTGACCGGTATCACCGAGCCGATCGAGTTCTCCTTCATGTTCGTTGCGCCAATCCTGTACATCATCCACGCTGTACTGGCTGGCCTGGCGTTCCCAATCTGTATCCTGCTGGGTATGCGTGACGGTACGTCCTTCTCTCACGGCCTGATCGACTTTATCGTTCTGTCCGGTAACAGCAGCAAGCTGTGGCTGTTCCCAATCGTGGGTGCGTGCTACGCCGTTGTTTACTACACCATCTTCCGCGTGCTGATCAAAGCACTGGACCTGAAAACTCCGGGTCGTGAAGATGCAACTGAAGACAGCAAAGCAGGCGCGACCAGCGAAATGGCTCCGGCACTGGTTGCTGCGTTCGGCGGTAAAGAGAACATCACTAACCTGGACGCGTGCATCACTCGTCTGCGTGTGAGCGTTGCCGACGTTGCGAAAGTGGACCAGCCGGGTCTGAAAAAACTGGGTGCAGCGGGCGTGGTTGTTGCAGGTTCGGGCGTTCAGGCTATCTTCGGTACTAAATCCGATAACCTGAAAACCGAAATGGATGAGTACATCCGCAACAGCTAAGCTGTGACCTGGGGAGACTAAGGCAGCCGAATGGCTGCCTTTTTTATTGCTGTGGTTTGTTGTGCCAACACTCAGAAGTCGTAGCTTGCGCTCACCGAGACGTTCAGCGGTGCGCCATAAACCACGTAAGAGCCGACGTAATCGTAATACTCTTTGTCGAACAGGTTGTTGACGTTCGCCTGAATAGCAAAATCTTTGGTGACCTGATAGCGGCTGAACAGGTTAACCAGTCCGTAGCTGCCTTGCTCTGCGCGGGATTGTCCCGCCGGGCCACCGTCCACATCCGTCCACACTTTGTTTTGCCAGTTTACGCCACCGCCTACCGTCAGCGCCGGCAGCATTGGCAGTTGATAACGGGTAAACAGCTTCATTGTCGTGCGCGGCTGATCGGAACTGACAGCGCTGCCGTTCTTATCTTCCGCAATGTAGCGGGTCGCGCCGAACGTCAGCTGCCAGTTATCGGTCAGGGCGCCGTTCAGCTCGAACTCAATCCCTTTGCTGACCACGCCATCCAGCGATTCATAAATCGACTCACCGCTCGGCATGTAGGTATAGGTGTTGCTCGCCACGTTATCCTGCTCGATGCGGAAAATCGCCAGCGAGGTGGTCAGACGGGTATTAAACCAGTCTGCTTTAACACCGGCTTCGTAGCTTTTGCCCGTGGTTGGATCGAGATAACGTCCGCTGGCGTCGCGCTTGTCCTGCGGCTGGAAGATGGAGGTATAGCTGACGTAGGTCGACCAGTCTTCGTTGATATCGTAGACCAGGCCCGCGTAAGGCGTTACGTCATCTTCAGTGCTTTCCAGGCGGGTGTCAGGAGAGCCCGCCGGGTTATAGCGAATGTTGTAGTTGGTGTAGCGCGCCCCGAGGATCAGGTGCAGCGGGTCAGCCAGCGAGAAGCGGGCGGAGGTGTACGCTGAGGACTGGCGAATGTCATCCTGGCTGTAGAGCTTCCACGGCGTCCACTGCGGATCGGCGATATTTCCGTTCCAGTTTTTGAAATTCCCCACGTCCACCATGCCGTACAGCGCATCCGGCATTCTGTTGTCATAGTGGTTGCGCTGTCGGCTGAAGCTGCCGCCAAACATCATCTCATGCTGGCGGCCGAAAAGATCGAAGCCGCCGCGCAGGAAGGCATCAACCGCATCCTGTTTGCGTTCACCTCTGTTCCAGCCGCCGTAGCCAACCATGCCCGCCCCGGTCTCTTTTTCCGGATAGCCGGACATATACATCAGCTTGCTGTCGAAGTTGGTCTCCGCGTGCATGCCGTTGACGTGCGCTTCCCAGCCGTTGTCGAAACGCTGGGTCAGGTTAGCGAAGATGCGGGTGCTATCCTTGTCCGAGTAGGCCCAGTCAGGCGCGACGGTCTGGCTGCGATTGTAGTCGGTTTTACTCCCGTCGCTGTACCAGGTCGGCAATCCGCCCCAGGTTGGATCGGCGGTGTGGCTTTCCTGATATTCATACCCTACAGAGAGGGTGGTGCTGTCGGTGACGTCCGCATCCACCACGCCGTAGAGGAACTTCTTCCGGTAGTGGTAGTTATCCACGAAGCTGTCGTTGTCCTGATAGCCCGTAATCAGGCGTCCCCGTACCTTCCCGGACTCTACCAGCGGTGCCTGGAGATCCAGCACGTAGCGCTGCTTGTCCCAGCTGCCGTAGCTGGCGGAGACATTGCCTTTGAACTCATTGCTGTCCGCATGCTTACGCACCATATTGACGTACGCCGCCGGGTTACCGGTGCCGGACATCAGCCCGGTCGCGCCGCGAACCACTTCGATACGGTCGTAAATCGCGGTATCGGCGGCGGTGTCGCCGAAGTTCCACACTTCGCTGATGGAGGTTGGCAGGTCGTCAAAGGCGTAATTACTGACGAAAAATCCGCGCGAGTAAAAGACGGTACGATCGCTGTCCTGCACCTGCGCCGTTACGCCCGTGGTGTTAGTCAACACCTGGCCGATAGACTGAAGGTTCTGATCCGCCATGCGCTGTTGGCTAATGACGCTAACGGACTGTGGGATATCACGGGGAACCAGCAACAGCTTTGTGCCGGTGGTGGTGGTTTTTACGCTGTAATCCCGGTCCTGACTTGCGGAAGGATCCTGCGTATTGTCAAAACCTCCATCCACGACGACGGTGTCTTCGGTTGCTGATGCAGCGAAAGCGGCGGCTGGCGTCAATGCCATAGCAATACAGGCTGCCAGCAACGAAGGCGTTGCGACAGGCTGACGTTGCCCATCCCTGGTGTGATCAATGAAAGACATTATCAAACCCTTATGAACGGTGAAGAGTGTTTGCGTCAGTCCCACAAATACGGTCTGACGTCGTTTTCTATGTTAGAAATGCGCATGAAAATGCAAATGCGAAATATACGCATTGCCATTAATGCTGTAAACAGATGTGTCGTGCGAAACTGAAATAATGTTTCAGCCCGTTAAGGCACGCGAGCGGTCACTCTTCAGTCAGCTGATGAATATTCAGCAAAGAATTCGGGGGAGAAGGTTGAAAGGACAGGAGAAACTCGCTCATACTCTTGAATTGTGTCACACAGTCCTCCAGAGAGTGTGTTAACAGCGGACGCACCTAACAAAAAAGGAAAAGGTCATGGCTGAAGAAACGATTTTCAGTAAAATTATTCGCCGCGAAATCCCGTCGGATATCGTCTATCAGGATGAACTGGTAACGGCTTTCCGGGACATTTCCCCTCAGGCACCGACACACATCCTTATCATTCCTAATATTCTGATTCCGACCGTAAACGACGTAAAAACCGAGCACGAAGTGGCGTTAGGTCGTATGCTGACGGTGGCGGCGAAAATTGCCGAGCAGGAAGGCATAGCGGAAGACGGTTATCGTCTGATCATGAACTGTAATCGTCATGGCGGCCAGGAAGTTTATCATATTCACATGCATCTGCTGGGTGGACGTCCGCTGGGACCGATGCTGGCTCACAAAGGTCTGTAACATGTTTAAAGGGCGTATTGCAGCGCTGGTAATGACGATGATGGTTGTGGGGTGCAGCACGCGTCCGGCGATCCCTGTCAGCGATGAACAGACGCTGGTGATGGAATCCTCCGTGCTGGCTGCGGGCATCACGGCGCAACAGCCCGCACTGACCATCAGTGAAATTAAATCTTCTGCCTCCTCTACGCTCTATAACGAAAGAAATGAACCGGTGACGGTCCACTACCGTTTTTTCTGGTATGACGTAAGAGGTCTTGAGATGCACCCGCTGGAGGCGCCGCGCAGCGTCACTCTTCCGGCAAGGTCGTCGGTAACGCTCTATGACAGCGCCAGCTATCTGGGTGCGCATAAGGTGAGACTTTATCTTTATCTCTAAGGGGTGAACCTTGATTAAAAATATGAGCCGTTATGCGCTCGTGACCGCATTCGCGCTGTTCCTCGCAGGGTGTGTGACCCGTACAGAACAGCCAGCACCTGTGGAAGAGGCAAAGCCGGGTACCGAGCAGCCGACACCGCCAACGCAGACCCAGCCAACCGTGCCGTCTGTACCGTCTATTCCGTCACAGCCTGGCCCGATTGAACATCAGGACCAGACGTCACAACCTGCGCCGCGCGTGCGCCATTACGACTGGAACGGTGCGATGCAGCCGATGGTCGGTAAAATGCTGCAGGCTCAGGGCGTGACGGCAGGCAGCGTGCTGCTGGTCGATAGCGTGAACAACCGTACCAACGGTTCGCTGAACGCGGGCGAAGCGACAGAAACGCTGCGCAATGCACTGGCAAACAACGGTAAGTTTACGCTGGTCTCTGCTCAGCAGCTCGCATTAGCCAAACAGCAGCTGGGCCTGTCGCCGCAGGATAGCCTCGGCACCCGCAGCAAGGCGATTGGCATTGCCCGCAACGTTGGCGCCCAGTATGTGCTGTACTCTAATGCGACCGGTAACGTGAATACCCCAGCCCTGCAGATGCAGCTGATGCTGGTTCAGACAGGCGAAATTATCTGGTCAGGTAAAGGTGCGGTTACGCAACAATGACACCACGCGTGAAGAGATTCTGACGCGTTATTTTCCACAGTACCGCCTTATCGCGCCGCAGGCCCACTCCGGGCTTAGCGGCGCGAGTTGCATTATAGCGCGGGGCGCGCACCGTCTGGTCTTGCGGCAGAACCACGATCCCTTCGCCCCGGCTTTCCAGTTTCGCCGTCAGTTTCGCGCCCTCAAACGCCTTCCGTCGGATCTCGTGCCTGAACCCCGATTTTTCAGCAAGGGCTGGATGGCCGTCGACTATCTGGAGGGGGAGGTGAAAAGCGCGCTGCCGGACACCCCAGCGCTTGCGGCGATGCTGTATCATCTGCACCAGCAACAGCGTCTGGGGTGGCGAATCGCCTTACTTCCACTGCTGGAAAACTACTGGCAACAAGCCTCTCCAGCAAGACGTACCCCAGTGTGGCTTGCGCATCTCAAACGGCTGCGTAAAGCGGGCGAGCCGCAACCGATTCGGCTCTCGCCGTTACATATGGATGTGCACGCCGGGAACATCGTGCATACGCCACAGGGCGCCAGGCTTATCGACTGGGAATATGCCGGAGACGGCGATGTGGCGCTGGAGCTGGCCGCGGTCTGGACGGAAAGTGAAGCCGCGCGGCAGAAACTCATCAGAGACTATGCCAGCGTTGCGCACTTTAACGCCGATGCGCTGGCACACCAGGTGAGACGCTGGCGGCCCTGGGTCATCATGCTGATGGCGGGCTGGTTTGAGATGCGTTTGCAGCAGTCCAGAGATAAACAATTTATTGCGCTGGCAGACGATGCCTGGCGCCAGTTACAAACGAAAGGATAAGAGAGGTGAGTGTGGGTCCAGTCATGTTAGATGTAGAAGGGTTTGAGCTGGATGCGGAGGAGCGTGAAATTCTGGCGCATCCGCTGGTGGGCGGCCTGATCCTGTTTACCCGCAACTATCACGATCCGGCGCAACTGCGTGAACTGGTGCGCCAGATCCGCGCCGCGTCGCGCAATCATCTGGTGGTGGCCGTCGATCAGGAAGGCGGCCGCGTGCAGCGTTTTCGCGACGGTTTTACCCGCCTGCCAGCAGCCCAGTCTTTCGCCGCGCTGCTCGGCACGGAAGAAGGTGGGAAACTGGCGCAGGAAGCCGGCTGGCTGATGGCCAGCGAAATGATTGCCATGGATATCGACATCAGCTTTGCCCCGGTGCTGGATGTGGGCCATATCAGCGCCGCGATTGGCGAGCGCTCCTACCATGAAGATCCGCGTATTGCGCTGGCAATGGCGACCCGGTTTATCGACGGGATGCACGAGGCGGGAATGAAAACTACCGGGAAACACTTCCCGGGCCACGGGGCGGTGACGGCGGATTCCCACAAAGAGACCCCGCGCGACCCGCGTCCGGAAGCGGAAATTCGCGCCAAAGATATGTCGGTGTTCCGCTCGCTTATCACCGATAACAAGCTGGACGCCATTATGCCCGCGCACGTGATTTACAGCGATGTCGATCCGCGTCCTGCCAGCGGCTCCCCGCACTGGCTGAAAACCGTTCTGCGCCAGGAGCTGGGTTTCAACGGCGTCATTTTCTCCGACGATCTGTCGATGGAAGGGGCGGCAATCATGGGCAGCTATGCTGAGCGCGGTCAGGCCTCGCTGGATGCAGGTTGCGATATGATCCTGGTCTGCAATAATCGTAAAGGTGCCGTTAGCGTGTTGGATAACCTGTCACCGATCAATGCAGAGCGTGTTACGCATTTGTATCATAAAGGTTCATTTAGCCGTCAGGAGCTGATGGATTCGGCGCGCTGGAAGTCGGTCAACGCCCGGCTTGAAGACCTGAATGAGCGCTGGCAGGCACATAAAGCCAGCCTGTAAACCCTCCCGGAAGGCGTAGCGTGGTGAGAAGACAATGATCATCTATTTACACGGTTTTGACTCAAACAGTCCTGGTAATCATGAGAAGGTGCTACAGCTGCAGTTTATCGATCCCGATGTACGGCTGATTAGCTACAGTACGCGCCATCCGAAGCATGATATGCAGCATCTGCTCAAAGAGGTGGACAAGATGCTGCAGCTTAACGTCGACGATCGCCCGTTGATTTGCGGCGTGGGGCTGGGCGGCTACTGGGCGGAGCGGATTGGCTTCCTGTGCGACATCCGCCAGGTGGTCTTCAATCCTAATCTTTTCCCGAATGAGAACATGGAAGGCAAAATTGACCGCCCGGAAGAGTATGTCGATATTGCGACCAAGTGCGTGAGCAACTTCCGTGAGAAAAACCGCGATCGCTGTCTGGTGATCCTCTCGCGTAATGATGAAGCACTGAACAGCCATCGGGCCGCAGAGCTGCTGCATCACTATTACGAGATCGTCTGGGACGAAGAGCAGACCCACAAGTTCAAGAACATCTCCCCGCACCTCCAGCGCATCAAAGCCTTTAAAACGCTGGGCTAAACCACAGCCTGCCACTTCAGAAACCCGGTCGCGAACGCGCACCGGGTTTCTTTTTGTCCAGAATTGTCTACTTTTAAGCCATCAAAACTTGATGCATATCAATTTTGGTATGACCAATGCGCCTGACGTGTTATTCTCAATGCACCTGAATGGTTTCAGTGCTGTAACCTGTTGTTAATTAAGGGTTATTTTCATAACTTTTAATTAACAATTGGTTAATAATTTGAGGGGGTCACGTTGACTACGCCATTGAAAAAGATAGTGATTGTAGGCGGTGGTGCTGGCGGGCTGGAGCTGGCCACACAGTTGGGCAAGAAGCTGGGGCGCGGTAAAAAAGCCAAAATCACGCTGGTGGATCGTAACCACAGCCACCTGTGGAAACCGCTGCTGCACGAAGTGGCGACCGGCTCACTGGATGAGGGCGTGGACGCGCTGAGCTATCTGGCGCACGCGCGCAACCATCATTTCCAGTTCCAACTGGGCTCGGTGGTTGACATCAACCGTGAGAGCAAAACCATTACCCTGGCCGAGCTGCGTGATGAAAAAGGCGAGCTGCTGGTCCCCGAGCGCAAGCTGGCGTATGACACGCTGGTGATGGCGCTCGGCAGTACCTCCAACGATTTCAACACGCCGGGCGTTAAAGAGCACTGTATCTTCCTCGATAACCCGCACCAGGCGCGTCGTTTCCATCAGGAAATGCTGAACCTGTTCCTGAAGTACACCAGCAATCTGGGTGCGAATGGCAAGGTTAACATTGCCATTGTCGGCGGCGGCGCGACAGGCGTTGAGCTGTCCGCAGAGCTGCACAATGCGGTTAAACAGCTGCACAGCTACGGTTACAAAGGGTTAACTAACGAAGCGCTGAACGTGACGCTGGTCGAAGCGGGTGAGCGTATTCTGCCTGCGCTGCCTCCGCGCATTTCAGGCGCAGCGCACAATGAACTGACGAAACTGGGCGTGCGCGTCCTGACGCAGACCATGGTGACCAGCGCTGACGAAGGTGGACTGCACACCAAAGACGGCGAGTACATCAAAGCGGATCTGATGGTCTGGGCGGCAGGTATCAAAGCGCCTGACTTTATGAAAGATATCGGTGGTCTGGAGACGAACCGCATTAACCAGCTGGTCACCGAGCCGACGCTGCAAACCACGCGCGACCCTGAAATCTTCGCTATTGGTGACTGTGCCTCCTGCGCGCGTCCTGAAGGGGGCTTCGTGCCGCCGCGCGCTCAGGCCGCGCACCAGATGGCAAGCCTGGTGCTGCACAACATCCTGGCGCAGTACAAAGGCAAGCCAATGAAGGCGTATGTCTATAAAGACCACGGTTCTCTGGTATCGCTGTCAAACTTCTCTACCGTCGGTAGCCTGATGGGTAACCTGATGCGTGGCTCGATGATGGTGGAAGGGCGCATTGCACGCTTCGTGTATATCTCCCTGTACCGTATGCACCAGATCGCGCTGCACGGTTACTTTAAAACGGGCCTGATGATGCTGGTGGGCAGAATCAACCGCGTCATTCGTCCACGTCTGAAGCTGCACTAATCTTTCACTCCCTCCGGGCCCTCCGGAGGGATTTTTTAGCATATCATGCTGCTCGTCGTGGATTAGGTGCCTAAGAGTTCTCCTAAACGCGATATATCTCTCCCCGATGTCCACTTTTTGATCCTTTGTCTTATTGGCGAAGCCGCGCCTCCATAGCAGAATTGTTACCAATAGCAACAAAGGAGGAAGTCCCGTGAATAAATCAATGTTGGCGGGTATAGGGATCGGCGTCGCAGCTGCGTTAGGTGTGGCTGCTGTTGCCAGTCTCAACGTTTTAGATCGCGGCCCGCAGTATGCGCAGGTGGTTTCTGCAACGCCTATTAAAGAAACCGTAAAAACCCCACGTCAGGAGTGCCGTAACGTCTCCGTAACCCATCGTCGTCCGGTACAGGATGAAAACCGTATTGCCGGCTCTGTTCTGGGTGCGGTAGCGGGTGGGGTGATTGGTCACCAGTTTGGCGGTGGTCGGGGTAAAGATGTCGCGACCGTGGTCGGCGCGCTGGGTGGCGGCTATGCCGGTAACCAGGTGCAGGGCGCAATGCAGGATAACGATACTTACACCACGACCCAGCAGCGCTGTAAAACCGTCTATGACAAGTCGGAAAAAATGCTGGGCTATGACGTGACCTACAAAATTGGCGATCAGCAGGGCAAAATCCGCATGGATAAAGACCCGGGCACCCAAATTCCACTGGATGGAAACGGCCAGCTGGTACTGAATAACAAAGCGTAAAAAAGATGTTCTCTGAACTTAGCTCCTCAAGCGCTCAGGCTGAGGAGCTTTTTTTGCGTCAGATTTTGAGCAGTTCAGGCCACAGGCGCAGCGTGGTGTCGGAAATGTTCTGCAGTTTTTCCAGCGTCGCCCCTTCACGGGCGCTGATCGACATTCCCTGTAAAATACAGCTCAGGTATTGCGCCAGCATCTGAGGCTGGCAGTGCGCGGGAATTTCGCCGCGCTGCTGGCGCTGAGCCAGAAATGCGCTGAGCGTCTCCTCCTGCATCGCATGACGCGATTTCACCGTATTGGCGATCTCTTTTGATGCTGCCGCCAGGGTGGCAGAGGTGTTAATCATAAAGCAGCCCGCGGGCGTCTCTTTACTGGTGAAGCAGGTGGCAACGGCGGTAAAGTAATCCCGTAGCGCCTGTTCAACACTTTTCTCTTCACAAAATAGTTGGGCTTCGTGTTTCGCCGCAAAGCGCGAAATGTACCTGTCCAGCACCGCCCTGAACAGCCCCTCTTTATTGGTAAATTCAGCATAAAGCGTCGGCGCTTTAGCTCCGGTGGCTTCTACCAGATCGGAAAGCGAGGTCGCTTCATACCCATGTTGCCAGAAGAGAGTCATGGCCTTATCAAGCGCTGCATCCCTGTCAAACACTTTTGGTCGGCCACGGCTTTTCTTCACACAACTCGTGACGTCGGTTGTCATTTGCCGTTGGTCCTCTGTTGGTTTGTTGAATGACCATTATAAAAATAAACGCAACCCACCACCAGTGCAGAATGCTTAAAAATAAATTAATCATATATGTATGAAAAATAACAATTTTAAAATTTAATTAATGCTCGTTATAAAAATGTGTTGACGCGTGAGCTGGATCACATTTATGATTTACCTATCGATCGTTAACTAAATAGCTAACGACCAAAAAATTCATCTGCCAAAGGTAAACATTATGAAAAACGTAAAAACCCTCATCGCTGCTGCTGTACTGAGTTCACTCTCTTTCGCAAGCTTTGCTGCTGTACAGGTACAATCCACTCCAGCCGATCAGCATAAAGTCGGGACGATCTCTGCCTCTGCCGGGACTAACCTGGGCTCTCTGGAAGATCAGCTGGCACAAAAAGCGGAAGCAATGGGTGCAAAATCTTACCGCATCACCTCTGTGACCGGTCCTAACACCCTGCACGGCACCGCTGTCATCTACAAATAAGCTGGGCATAAACCCTCATTTATGCCACTGCAATAAAAAACGCCCTGCTTAGCAGGGCGTTTTACTTTCCGTCTTACATGGACTGCTGGACGACATTGTGATGCCGGGTGACATCGGTCGGCATGCCTGACCGCGCTTCCATCGCGCGCTCCATCACCAGGCTATCGGTATTCGCATTTGTTTTGAAGCTCACCATCGCGGCATTCAGGTTAATGGGTAACGTCTGGGGATCATCGCCGATATTTTTTGATAGCGGCTGGTGAATCTCAACCAGCCGCACGCCGCCTGGCTCTTCAGAGACCTTAATCGGCGTATTGATAATATTCACCTTCGTTCCCGGCGTAACGACGTTAAACAGCGTTTTGATATCGTCATCGCGCAGACGAATGCAGCCGGAGCTGACGCGCATGCCGATGCCAAAATCCGCGTTCGTACCGTGCAGCAGGTACACACCGCCGTATGCGGCAAGGCGGATCGCGTGATGACCCATCGGGTTATCCGGGCCTGCCGGAACCACGGCAGGAAGATCGATGCCCTGGGCCTTATAGCGGGCGCGAATGTTGGCTGTCGGCGTCCAGGTTGGGTTGGCGCGTTTATCCGAGACGGTGGTGACCATCGTCGGCGTCAGCGTATCGCCGCCCAGTTGACCAATACCAATAGGGTAGACGGTAACCTCATTTTTACCCGGCGGGTAATAGTACAAACGCAACTCCGCCAGGTTGATCACGATCCCCTCCCGCGGAGCGTCCGGCAGGATAGTCTGTAACGGAATGGTCAGTACGCTGCCCGCGCGCGGGACGTACGGATCGACGCCGGGGTTCGCCTGCAGCAGGGCCAGAAAACCGACGTTATATTTTTTGGCTATCGCTTCCAGTGAGCCACCATTGTTTTCAACCACATGAAAACGGTTTTCGCCCACCACCTTGCTGCCGGGCGGGGGAAGGGGCCAGGTGTTTGCCCGAGCAGGAAGCGCAACCGCGACGGTGGCTGCCAGCGCAAACAGGGTTATCCAGCGGGTAAAACGCGAAGAGGTCATCATCACCATAATCCATAAAAATGATAAGGTTATTGTTTTATAAGGGGTTAAAGATAATTATGGCGAATGGGTGTGTCGGGAAGATCGGGTGAAGTGCAAAGAGTTTGTAAATTGTCCCCCCGCCAGCACTGCGCTAACGGGGGGAAGGGCGAGTTACGCGACAGCGTTCTCTTCCAGCTGTCGCATAAAGTTACGCACCCAGTCCATGCGCGTTTTGCGCTCCGTCAGCTCCTGGGTAAATTTCAGTCGCGTCGGGCCATCAAGACGGAAGTGCTGCGGCTGTTTTTGCAGCATGCCGATCAGCCACATCGGGTTGACGTGGTTCTTCTCGGCAAATTCAATGACGCCGCCTTTTTCGTTGCCCTCAAGCTTGCGAATGCCCAGCTTCTGCGCCTGCTGGCGCAGGCGCGCGATATCCAGCAGGTTACGCGCAGCATCTGGCAGCAGGCCGAAGCGGTCGATCAGCTCAACCTTAATTTCTTCCAGCTCGTTTTCCGTCTTCGCGCTGGCGATGCGCTTGTAGAACGACAGGCGGGTATTCACGTCCGGAATGAAATCGTCCGGCAGCAGGGAAGGCATTCGCAGCTCGACCTCGGTTTGCTGGCTGGTCAAATCTTCCAGAGACGGCTCGCGCCCGGCCTTCAGGGCGTCCACCGCGTTTTCCAGCAGCTCCATATAGAGCGAGAAGCCGATGGTCTCCATGGAGCCGCTCTGGTCCTCACCCAGCAGTTCACCCGCGCCTCGGATCTCCAGGTCGTGCGTGGCCAGCGCGAAGCCTGCGCCGAGGTCTTCCAGCGAGGCGATGGCTTCCAGGCGCTTTTGCGCGTCGGTGGTCATCGCTTTCGGATGCGGCGTCAGCAGCCAGGCGTAGGCCTGATGGTGCGAACGCCCGACGCGGCCGCGCAGCTGGTGAAGCTGGGCCAGGCCGAAGTGATCCGCGCGTTCGATGATAATTGTGTTCGCCGTTGGAATGTCGATCCCGGTTTCGATGATGGTGGTACACACCAGCACGTTAAAACGCTGGTGGTGGAAGTCGTTCATCACCCGCTCCAGCTCGCGTTCGCGCATCTGTCCGTGACCGATGGCAATACGCGCTTCCGGTACCAGTTCCGCCAGCCTGTCGGCGGCTTTCTGGATATTTTCGACATCGTTATACAGGTAATAGACCTGACCCCCGCGCAGCACCTCACGCAGGATCGCCTCACGCACCACCAGATTGTCGTACTCGCGGACAAAGGTTTTTACAGCCAGACGACGCGCCGGCGGCGTGGCGATAATCGACAGATCGCGCATGCCGCTCATCGCCATGTTCAGGGTTCGCGGGATCGGCGTCGCGGTCAGGGTCAGGATATCGACGTCGGCGCGCATCGCTTTGATACGCTCTTTATGGCGAACCCCGAAGCGGTGCTCTTCGTCGACGATCAGCAGCCCCAAATCTTTCCACTTCACGTCGCTTTGCAGCAGCTTATGGGTGCCGATCAGAATATCGATCTTGCCTTCGCTTGCCTGCTCCAGGATCTGCGTCTGCTCTTTGGTGCTGCGAAAACGCGACAGCATCTCTATACGCACCGGCCAGTTGGCGAAACGGTCCCGGAAGTTGTCGAAGTGCTGCTGAGCGAGCAGGGTGGTTGGCACCAGCACCGCCACCTGCTTGTTGTTTTCAACCGCAAGGAAGGCGGCGCGCATTGCCACTTCGGTTTTGCCGAAACCGACGTCGCCGCAGACTAAGCGGTCCATTGCCAGCGGCTGGCACATGTCGCTCAGCACGGCGTTAATAGCCTGAGCCTGATCCGGCGTAGTTTCAAACGGGAAGCTGTCGCAGAACAGCTGGTACTGTTCTTTGTCGTGCTTAAAGGCGAAGCCCTCTTTGGCCGCGCGCTGGGCGTAGATATCCAGCAGTTCGGCCGCCACGTCGCGCACTTTTTCCGCCGCTTTCTGGCGTGCACGCGTCCAGGCGTCGCCGCCCAGCTTGTGCAGCGGCGCATTTTCCTCCGCGCCGCCCGCATAGCGGCTGATCAGGTGCAGCGACGAGACCGGTACATAGAGTTTGGCGTCGTTGGCGTAGGTCAGCATCAGGTACTCACCTTTGATACCGCCCGCTTCCAGCGTGGTCATCCCCTGATAGCGGCCAACGCCGTGCTCCAGGTGAACAATCGGCTGGCCTGGATGCAGCTCGGCCAGGTTGCGGATCAGCGTGTCCGGGTTGATGGTCCGACGGCTGTCCTGACGGCGGCGCGCGACGCGCTCGCCCAGCAGGTCGCTTTCGCAAATCAGCGCCAGGTTGTTGAGCGTGTCGATGAACCCGTGCTCGGCGGCGCCGATCATCAGATAACGACCGTTTCCGGTCGCTTCGCTCAGACGCAGGATGCGCTTCGGGGCCACCTTAATGCGTCCCAGCAGCTCACCCAAAGCTTCGCGGCGGCCTTCACTCTCAACGGAGAACACCACCGGGCCAGTAAAGGACTCCAGGAACTTGCGCAGATTATCCAGCGGGGATTTCTGCTGCGCCTGAACGGCCAGCTCCGGCAGCGTGCGGAAGGCGAGGTTGGTGTTGGCGGCCTTATCGGCAAGCGAATCGGTTTTCAGCTGCATGCGCGGCCAGCGCTTCAGCTCGGCGTTGAGTTCGTCGGTGCGCAGCCACAGCGCTTCCGGTGGCAGGAGCGGACGCATCGGGTCAACGCCCCGGTTTTCGAAGCGTGCGCGGGTTTCGCTTTCAAAGCGGCTGGCGCTGGCGTCGATATCGCCGGTGTTCACAATCAGCGTATTCGCCGGGAAGTAGCTGAACAGGGCGGGCAGCGGCTCGCTGAAGAACAGCGGCTGCCAGTATTCGATTCCGGCCGGGAGCGTACCTTTGCTGACCTGCTGATAGATATGTTCTGCATCACGCTTTACGTCGAACCTGTCGCGCCACTGGCTGCGGAACAGCTCGATGGCGGTTTTGTCCGTCGGGAACTCGTGGGCAGGCAGTAAATTGATGGATTCCACCTCTTCCAGCGTGCGCTGGGTGTCGGCATCGAACACGCGCAGGCTGTCGATTTCATCATCAAAGAAATCCAGACGATACGGCTGGTCGCTGCCCATCGGGTAAAGGTCGAGCAGCGCGCCGCGGGTGGCATATTCCCCGTGCTCCATGACCTGATCGACATGGCGATATCCGGCACCGTCAAGCTGGTCTCGCAGGGTGTCGCGAGACAGGCGCTGGCCTTTTTTCATCACCAGCGCGTGGCCGTGCAGATAGCTGTGCGGGCAGACGCGCTGCATCAGGGTATTCACCGGCACAATCAGCACGCCGCGCTGCATGGTCGGGAGTTGATAGAGCGTCGACAGGCGCGAGGAGATGATCTCCTGATGCGGGGAGAAACTGTCATACGGCAGCGTTTCCCAGTCGGCCAGGCTGAACACCAGGCTATCGGTGAACTGGCGGATTTCATCGTGCAGGCGCAGGGCGTTTTGCATATCCGGGGCAACCAGCACCACCGGGCCAGGGTGTCGCTCAGCGATTTCTGCCACCAGCGTGGCGCAGGCCGCGCCCGTGAGTTCACCCAGCTGGCGCTGGTCGCCCGCTTTGACGGGCAAGGAATAACGATAGTGTTCAGGCATGGCTATGTCAGAGTCTCTTATGGATATACCAACAGTATTGGGGCATATCACTGATACGCAATGTCTTTATTATCCTCGATCGTTTTACATAAGCAAATTGTAACCGCACGGCAGGGCTAAACGCCCCCAAAACGGGGGCGGAGAGGGCATTAACGGGTGGCAGGTGACAGGCTCCGCGCAGACGGAGGAGAGAAGAAAAGGTCCCCGAACAGCGCGGTGGAAATTTTACGCACCCCGAGCCCGGCAAGGGTACAGATAAGCAGGCTGGCAATCGGGTAGACCAGTATTAAGCACAGTTCTGCCCAGACCGGCCAGTAAGCGGCATTCATCTCGCCGATCAGGATCAGGCTGAAGGCCTCAATTAAGATGCGGTGGGTGGTATAGATCGCAATGGTGTTTGAGCCAATCACGTTCAGCAGGTTGTTGGGATGTACGGCATAACGCTGCTCAAGGCTGTAGAACAGCTTCATGATCAACACGATCGACAGCAGAGAAAGCAGGAGAGGAACGTTAGCAAACCACAGCACCACGGAGACGGCCGCGAAAGCGCCAGTAGCCAGCCAGGTGCGGCGCAGGTTGAAGCTTTTCATCCACGCCATCAGTTCGGCGCCATACCATGCCCCCAGGCTGTAGTAGATCATGTTGCGTACCACGCTGTTCATTCCCCACCACGGCAGCGGCAGGAAGTTGATCGTGATGCTCGCCAGCGCAAGCAGTCCGAGTACCGTCAGCTTCCAGCGGCTCAGCAGTTTACACAGCGTGAAGTAGACCACCAGAGCATACAGATACCACAGGCTGGTGCTGGCGGTGAGCATGCCCCGCACAAATCCTGCCAGGGAATCGGCGTAGGCCGCGTTCGACGAGGTGGCAAGCTCGCGATCGGGCGCCAGCCAGGCGTTCAGGTGGGTCAGCGCCTGCCATTGCAGGATCCCCCACAGCGCCAGAACCCAGACAATGCTCCAGATCCGCTTGTCGAGGCTGGTGCGCCAGTCTACCTCATCAATGTAACGACGGATCAGATAGCCGGAGATAAAGAAGAAAACCGGCATCCGGAACGGGGCGAGATAGAGGTTAAAATAGACCCAGCATTTGGCGAGGAGACCGGAGAGCGGATGCTGTAGCCCGCTGAGATGAGGATAAAAGGTGATGACCGAGTGGTAAATCACCACCAGACAGATGCACAGCCCTTTTATCTGATTAATCCATAATGCTTTTTGTTTCATTGGTAACCCATACCAGTTTTGCCATAAACGTAGGGGCAATTGTTCTAAAACGACAGAGAGATGTAACGGGTAACTGTCTGTATCGGGACGTTTTTCGGAAAAGGTGGAGGCTATCCAGAGGGTAAATGGAAAGTACCACCCTGATTTATCTGAGTTTTTCGGAAAAATGATTACCAAAGCTTACGGTTTCAGTCATTTACCCTTAACGGATTCGCTTATATACTCGTGGGTCTGCTATCAGCAAACAGACGGACTTCATGTATCAACCTGTCGCACTCTTCATAGGCTTACGCTACATGCGTGGGCGCGCCGCGGACCGCTTCGGTCGCTTTGTCTCCTGGCTTTCGACTATTGGCATTACGCTCGGCGTGATGGCTCTGGTGACGGTGCTTTCCGTCATGAATGGCTTCGAGCGCGAGCTGCAAAACAACATCCTGGGGCTGATGCCGCAGGCCGTTCTCTCATCGAATAACGGTTCCGTTAACCCGCAACAGCTGCCGGAAAGCGCGGCGAAGTTACAGGGTGTCACGCGCGTTGCGCCCTTAACCACTGGCGATGTGGTGCTGCAAAGCGCCCGCAGCGTGGCGGTCGGCGTGATGCTGGGGATTGACCCGGCGCAAAAAGACCCGCTGACGCCGTTCCTGGTTAACGTGAAGCAAACCGATCTGGAAGCCGGAAAATACAACGTGATTCTGGGTGAGCAGCTTGCCGGACAGCTTGGCGTCAACCGCGGCGATCAGCTGCGCGTGATGGTGCCGTCCGCCAGCCAGTTTACGCCAATGGGTCGCCTGCCGAGCCAGCGCCTGTTTAACGTGATTGGTACTTTTGCCGCCAACAGCGAAGTTGACGGCTATCAGATGCTGGTGAACATTCAGGATGCGTCACGCCTGATGCGTTACCCGGCGGGAAATATCACCGGCTGGCGCCTGTGGCTCGATCAGCCCCTGAAGGTCGATACCCTCAGCCAGCAAAAACTGCCGGACGGTACCAAATGGCAGGACTGGCGCGAGCGTAAAGGCGAGCTGTTCCAGGCCGTGCGCATGGAAAAAAACATGATGGGGCTGCTGCTGAGCCTGATCGTCGCCGTGGCTGCATTTAACATCATCACCTCGCTGGGCCTGATGGTGATGGAGAAGCAGGGCGAAGTCGCCATCCTGCAAACCCAGGGTCTGACGCCGCGCCAGATCATGGCGGTCTTTATGGTGCAGGGGGCCAGTGCAGGCATTATCGGCGCGCTGTTGGGCGCCGTGCTCGGCGCACTGCTTGCCAGCCAGCTTAATAATTTAATGCCGATCATCGGCGCGCTCCTTGACGGCGCGGCGCTGCCGGTGGCTATCGAGCCGCTGCAGGTGGTCGGAATTGCGCTGGCCGCGATGGCCATTGCGCTGCTTTCTACGCTTTATCCTTCCTGGCGCGCTGCCGCCACTCAACCCGCTGAGGCTTTACGTTATGAATAAGATCCTGTTGCAATGCGACAACCTGTCCAAACGCTATCAGGAAGGCACTGTGCAGACCGACGTGCTGCACAATGTGAGCTTCAGCGTGGGCGAGGGCGAGATGATGGCGATTGTCGGCAGCTCCGGCTCGGGCAAAAGTACGCTGCTGCACCTGCTGGGCGGGCTGGACACGCCAACCAACGGCGACGTGATCTTCTCCGGTCAGCCGATGAGCAAAATGTCCTCTGCGGCGAAGGCCGAGCTGCGTAACCGCGAGCTGGGCTTTATCTACCAGTTCCACCACCTGCTGCCGGACTTTACGGCGCTGGAAAACGTGGCGATGCCGCTGCTGATTGGCAAAAAGAAACCGGCAGAAATCAACGCCCGCGCCAGCGATATGCTGAAAGCGGTAGGGCTGGGCCACCGGGGAAATCACCGCCCGTCGGAACTGTCCGGCGGCGAGCGCCAGCGCGTGGCAATTGCCCGTGCGCTGGTCAACAACCCGCGTCTGGTGCTGGCGGATGAACCGACCGGTAACCTGGACGCGCGCAATGCGGACAGTATCTTCCAGCTTCTCGGCGAGCTTAACGCCTCGCAGGGAACCGCGTTTCTGGTGGTGACTCACGATCTGCAGCTGGCAAAACGCATGGGTCGCCAGCTTGAGATGCGCGACGGCCATCTGAATGCGGAACTGACCCTGATGGGGGCTGAGTAATGGCGTCACCGTTATCGTTACTTATCGGGTTACGCTTTAGCCGCGGCCGCCGTCGCGGCGGTATGGTGTCGCTGATCTCCGTGATCTCCACCATCGGTATTGCGCTGGGCGTGGCGGTCCTGATTGTCGGCTTAAGCGCCATGAACGGCTTTGAGCGCGAGCTGAATAACCGCATTCTGGCGGTGGTGCCGCACGGGGAGATCGAGCCGGTTAACCAGCCGTGGGCCAACTGGAGCGATGCACTCGCCAAAGTGGAAAAAGTGCCGGGCATTGCCGCGGCCGCGCCATACATTAACTTTACCGGGCTGGTGGAGAGCGGGGTTAACCTGCGCGCCATCCAGGTGAAAGGGGTCAACCCGGCCCAGGAGGAGCGGCTCAGCGCGCTGCCGAAATATGTTCAGAACGGCGCGTGGGCGAACTTTAAGGCCGGCGAGCAGCAGATCATTATGGGTAAAGGCGTTGCCGATGCCCTGAAGGTGAAGCAGGGCGACTGGGTGTCAATCATGATCCCCAACGCCAGTGCCGATCACAAACTGCAGCAGCCCAAGCGCGTGCGCCTGCACGTTACCGGTATTCTTCAGCTGAGCGGCCAGCTTGACCATAGCTTTGCGATGGTTCCGCTGGAAGATGCGCGCCAGTATCTCGACATGGGCGACAGCGTGACGGGCATTGCCATTAAGGTGAACGACGTCTTTAACGCCAACAAACTGGTGCGTGATGCCGGCAGCGTCACCAATAACTATGTTTACATCAAAAGCTGGATCGGCACTTACGGCTATATGTACCGTGATATCCAGATGATCCGTGCGATCATGTATCTGGCGATGGTGCTGGTGATTGGCGTGGCGTGCTTTAATATCGTCTCGACGCTGGTAATGGCGGTTAAGGACAAGAGCGGCGACATCGCCGTGTTGCGTACCCTTGGGGCAAAAGACGGTCTTATTCGCGCCATCTTCGTCTGGTACGGTTTGCTGGCAGGGCTGTTCGGCAGCCTTTGCGGCGTGGTGATTGGCGTGGTGGTTTCTCTGCAGCTGACGCCGATTATCAACGGCATTGAAAAGCTTATTGGTCACCAGTTCCTGTCCGGTGACATCTATTTTATTGACTTCCTGCCGTCTGAACTGCACTGGCTGGACGTTTTTTATGTGCTGGTTACAGCACTTTTACTGAGTCTGCTGGCAAGCTGGTATCCGGCGCGTCGCGCAAGCCGAATTGATCCGGCGAGGGTATTAAGTGGCCAGTAATTACGTCATGGTGTAGCGGTCCTGAGGCCGCTATGTCAGAAAGAGGAATGCGTTATGTATTATGGATTTGATATTGGCGGCACCAAGATTGCGCTCGGCGTGTTTGATAAAGACCTCAAACTCCAGTGGGAAACCCGCGTTCCCACGCCGCGCGAAAGCTACGATGAATTTTTAACCGCCATTGCCGCGCTGGTAGCGCAGGCGGATGAACGCTTTGGCGTGAAAGGCAGCGTCGGCATTGGTATTCCGGGGATGCCGGAAACCGATGATGGCACGCTGTATGCCGCCAACGTGCCTGCCGCCAGCGGTAAACCGCTCCGCGCCGACCTCTCGGCCCTCCTTGAACGCGACGTGCGTTTAGATAACGATGCCAACTGCTTTGCCCTCTCTGAAGCCTGGGACGATGAATTCCGCCGCTATCCGCTGGTGATGGGGCTGATCCTCGGTACCGGCGTAGGCGGGGGGATTGTCATCAACGGCAAGCCGATTACCGGGCGCAGCTACATCACCGGGGAGTTTGGTCATATCCGTCTCCCGGTGGATGCGCTGGAGGTGGTAGGGCGTGATTTCCCGCTGACCCGCTGCGGCTGCGGCCAGCACGGCTGTATCGAGAACTATCTCTCAGGACGCGGGTTTGCATGGCTTTACGAACACTTCTATCATCAGAAACTTGAGGCCCCTCAAATCATTACCCTGTGGGAGCAGGGGGATGCGCAGGCGCGTGAGCACGTCGAGCGCTATCTGGATCTGCTGGCGGTGTGTCTGGGAAATATTCTCACCATCGTCGACCCGGATCTGCTGGTGATCGGGGGAGGGCTGTCAAACTTTACTGCGATAACGGAACGGTTGTCCGGGCGTCTGCCCCGACATTTATTGCCGGTCGCCCGCGTGCCGCGCATTGAACGCGCGCGACACGGGGACGCGGGAGGTATGCGCGGAGCCGCATTCCTTCATCTCACCGATTAGTTTACGAGGTCTTTATGCTGTCGCGTCGCCAGGGTCGACTCAGCCGTTTTCGCAAAAACAAACGCCGCTTACGAGAGCGCTTGCGCCAGCGGATCTTTTTCAGAGACAGAATCATGCCAGAAGCGATGGATAAACCCAGAGTGGTGGTACTGACCGGGGCGGGGATCTCCGCCGAGTCAGGAATTCAAACCTTCCGTGCGGCAGACGGGCTGTGGGAAGAGCACCGCGTCGAGGACGTGGCGACGCCGGAAGGCTTTGCCCGCGATCCGGATCTCGTGCAGGCGTTTTACAACGCTCGCCGTCGACAGCTTCAGCAGCCTGAGATTGCGCCGAACGCGGCGCATCTGGCGCTGGCGAAGCTGGAAGAGGCGCTCGGGGATCGTTTTCTGCTGGTGACGCAGAATATCGACAACCTGCACGAGCGGGCCGGTAACAAGAACATCATCCACATGCACGGTGAGCTGCTCAAGGTTCGCTGCGCCTGGAGCGGCCAGGTGCTGGACTGGAAAGAGGACGTGCTGCCAGAGGACAAGTGCCACTGCTGCCAGTTCCCGTCGCGCCTGCGTCCGCACGTGGTCTGGTTTGGCGAAATGCCGCTGGGGATGGATGAGATCTACAGCGCGCTGGCGATGGCGGACGTGTTTATCGCTATTGGCACATCAGGGCACGTTTACCCGGCGGCGGGGTTTGTTCACGAAGCGCGACTGCACGGGGCGCATACGGTGGAGCTCAATCTGGAGCCGAGCCAGGTGGGCAGCGAGTTTGAAGAGAAGCAATATGGCCTGGCGAGCGAAGTGGTGCCAGCGTTTGTAGATAAGCTTCTGAAGGGGCTGTAAGAGTAACGGGCGACGTTGCGTCGCCCGTTATGTATTGCATTAACGACCTGCTTTTAACTTCTGATAATACTCTTCGTAAAGGCGGCTCGCGTCGCCTACATCGTTCTGCCATTCTCCTTTGCTGATGGTTTCGGCATCCGGATAGAGTGACTTATCGTTAGCCACGTCAGGCTTCAGCAGCTTGCGGGCGGCCAGGTTTGGCGTCGGGTAGCCAATCGTCTCGGCTACCTGTTTCGCCACGTCCGGACGCAGCAGGAAATTAATCAGCTTCAGCGCACCGTCCACGTTCTTCGCGTTGGCCGGGATCGCGAGGCTATCCATCCAGAAGATCCCGCCTTCCTTCGGCCAGACCACCTCCAGCGGCGTCCCGGCCTGACGGGCAACATACGCAGAGCCGTTCCACACCATCCCCAGGTTTACTTCGCCTTCCATATACGGGTTTGCCGGGTTATCAGAGTTGAATGCCGCCACGTTAGGCATCAGCTTTTTCAGCTCGTTGTAAGCCGCGTCGATCTCTTTCGGATCGGTGGTGTTACCGGAATAGCCAAGCTTACGCAGCGCGATCTGGAACACTTCACGCGCGTCATCGGTTAACAGCAGGCTGCCTTTGTATTCCGGTTTCCACAGATCCGCCCAGCCGGTGACCGTTTTCGGATCGATGGCCTCGCTGTTCACGCCAATCGCCGTCGCGCCCCAGATGTACGGAATGGAGTAGTCGTTATTCGGGTCGAAAGGCTTGTTGAGCATCTCAGGATCGAGGTTTGAAAAATTAGTTAGCTTCGTTTTGTCGATCTTCTGGATCATGCCTTCTTTGCGCATTTTGTCGACAAAGTAGGTGGAAGGAACCACCAGATCGTAGGCGCCGTCCTTGTAGGTTTTGAGCTTGGCGTACATGGTTTCATTCGACTCGTAGGTCGAGTAGATCACCTTGATGCCCGTCTCCTTTGTGAACTGTTCCAGCAGGCCCGGCGGCACGTATTCCGTCCAGTTATAGAAGTAGAGCGTTTTGCTGTCATCAGCGTGCGCGGCACCCATGCCAAGCACCAGCGCCGCAGCGGCGAGCATTTTTTTCATTTCATTGTCCCCTGAGATTTTGTTTTATCACGAGCAAGAACCTGGCTGGCGATCACCAGAACCAGCGAAAACAGCAGCAGAATGGTCGCCAGCGCGTTCACCTCCGGTGAAACGCCAACTTTTACCATCGAATAGATCTTCAACGGCAGAATTTCGTAGCTCGGCCCGGTCACGAAGGAGGAAACCACGACGTCATCCATCGACAGGGTAAAGCTGAGCAGCCATCCGGCGGCGACGGCAGGCATCGCCAGCGGCAGGATGATTTTGCGCAGGATGATCATCTCGCTGGCACCCAGATCTTTCGCCGCCTCCAGCATGCGCACGTCGAACCCTTTCAGACGCGCGTAGACGGTGACCACCACAAACGGCAGGCAGAAGGTGATATGGGAAAACAGCAGCGACCAGAAGCCAAGCTGTACGCCCAGCAGCATAAACAGCACCAGCAGCGAAATCGCCATCACGATGTCCGGCGACATCATCACTACAAACAGCATGCCGCTGACGAACGGCTTGCCGCGAAAACGGTAGCGATACAGCGCCACGGCGGTCAGCGAGCCAATCAGCGTGGCGAAGGTGGCAGAGACGATCGCCATCGTCAGCGAGTGCTGTGCGGCCTGCAGCAGGCTGTCATTGTTCATCAGCAGGCTGTACCAGTTGGTGGTAAACCCCTGCCAGTTGATCCCGAACCGCGAGCTGTTAAACGAGTTCACGATCAAAATGATAATCGGGATATAAAGGTAAGCGTAAATGGCGGTCATAAAACCGCCGCGAAGCAGTCGACCGATCATTCGAGTTCCACCTTCTTGTTGAGCAGGCGAGAAGCGCGCCAGTAGACCAGCAGCATCAGCCCCATCACCACCGTGAGCGTAATGCTGGTCGCGGAGCCGAACGGCCAGTCGCGGATGTTCAGGAACTGGCTCTTGATCACGTTCCCAATCAGCAGGTTTTTCGCCCCGCCCATCAGGTCAGACACGTAGAACAGGCCCATCGCCGGGAGCATCACCAGCAGACAGCCCGCAATAATGCCGGGCATGGTCAGCGGAATGATAATGCGGATAAAGGTCTGCAGCTTGCTGGCCCCCAGATCTTTTGCCGCTTCCAGCAGCGGTTTATCGAGCTTCTCAATGCTGGAGTAGAGCGGCATCACCATAAACGGCAGCAGGATATAGACCAGGCCAATGATTACCGCACCTGGGGTAAACATGATGCGCACTGGCGTATCAATCACGCCCAGCCACAGCAGAAACGCGTTGAGGTAGCCTTTGGTGCTGAGGAAGATTTTCAGCCCGTAGATGCGAATCAGCGAGTTGGTCCAGAACGGCACAATCAGCAGAAACAGCAGCAGCGGGCGCACCTTTTGCGGCAGTCCCGCCAGGAACCATGCGAAAGGGTACCCCAGCAGCAGGCAGGCCACGGTGGCAATCAGCGCCATATTGAGCGAGTGCAACAGCACGTCGAAATAGAGCGGATCGAGCAGGCGCGCGTAGTTGTCCAGCGTAAAGACCAGCGAAACGAAGTTTGCATCGTCGCGGGTCAGGAAGCTGGTGGCGATGATCATCAGGTTGGGTAAAAAGACAAATAACACAAGCCAACCGACGATAGTGGCAATGACCACCTTCTGGAACTTACTTGTGTTCTTCATCAGCCAGCACAACCTCCCAGCTTTCTACCCAGTTGATAACCATTTTCTGGTCAAGAGAGTGGTCAAAGTCAGGATCGTCCTCGTTAAAGAATTCGCTGACCATCACCATTTTGCCGTTCTCCAGTTCCACAACGGACTCGAGGGTCATCCCTTTATAGTTACGTTCGCGAACGTAACCGATCAGACCTTCGACGTCGGCCGTGTCGTGGATCTCATCAACGCGGAGATCTTCCGGGCGCAGCAGGACGTTGAGTTTTTGTCCTTTCTCGACGGCAAAGTTCACGGTGATAATGCAGTCGCGTCCCTCGACGTTCGCGCGAACGCGCTGTGCATCCAGACGCTCAAGCACGGTGGCGTTGAAAATATTGATCTCGCCAATAAAGCTGGCGACAAACAGGTTTTTCGGCTCTTCGTAAATTTCACGCGGCGTACCGTCCTGTTCAATCTTACCGTCACGCATTACCACGATACGGTCTGACATGGTCAGCGCCTCTTCCTGATCGTGGGTGACGAAGACAAAGGTGATGCCGAGCTTGCGCTGTAGCGCTTTCAGCTCGTTCTGCATCTGCTTGCGCAGCTTGTAATCCAGCGCGGAGAGGGATTCATCCAGCAGAAGCAGGCGCGGTTTATTGACGACCGCGCGGGCAATGGCCACGCGCTGCTGCTGACCGCCGGAGAGCTGGTGGGGCTTTCGCTGGGCAAACGTCTCCAGCTGAACCATGCGCAGGGCTTCGGTGACGCGCGGTTCGATCTCATTAGCCGGGGTTTTTTGCATCCGCAAGCCAAACGCCACGTTCTCAAACACGGTCATGTGCGGGAACAGGGCGTAGCTCTGAAAAACGGTATTGACGTGGCGATCTTCGGCAGGAACCTGGGTTATGTCCTGGTTCTCAAGATGGATGCGGCCATTATCAATGCTTTCCAGCCCGGCGATAAGGCGCAGTACGGTAGTTTTGCCGCAGCCGGAAGGGCCAAGCAGCGTAAGAAACTCACCATCATTGATGGTCAGGTTGAGGTCGGAAATGACGTCTTTGCCATCAAAGCTTTTACGAATTCGTTCCAGTTGCACCAGCGGTGAACGAGAACGGGATTGTGTATTCAATTTTTGCGCTGTCCCATATAGACGCCTCAGGCAGCAGACTGAAGCGGGGTTTGTGTGTAACCACCTTGGTGACTCGTAATGAGGGCGGACATTCTACGGCAATCCCCCGTAATCGCCAATCCTTGTCACTGATTCATAAGCTACATTTATTAACGCATAAAGATATAAACGTAAAAAGTTCTCGTTTGCGGGATAAAAGTGACCTGACGCAATATTTGCGTTTTGATGCTTACTGATAATGTTGTCACAAAAAGTGAGGGTGACTGCATGGATAAATTACTTGAGCGTTTTTTACAGTATGTTTCGCTGGATACCCAATCTAAGCCGGGTGTCCGCCAGGTGCCAAGCACCGAAGGCCAGTGGAAGTTGTTAAACCTGCTTAAAGAGCAGCTTGAGGCCATGGGGCTGGTCAACGTCACGTTAAGCGAAAAAGGCACTGTGATGGGAACGCTGCCGGCGAATGTGCCGGGTGATATTCCGGCGATTGGCTTTATTTCTCATGTCGATACCTCACCTGATTTTAGCGGCAAACACGTGAACCCGCAGATCGTGGAAAACTACCGCGGCGGTGATATCGCGCTGGGGATTGGCGACGAAGTGCTGTCGCCGGTGATGTTCCCGGTGCTGCACCAGTTGCTCGGCCAGACGCTGATCACCACCGACGGCAAAACGCTGCTGGGGGCGGATGACAAGGCGGGCATCGCGGAAATCATGACGGCGCTGGCAGTGCTGAAAGGTAAAAACATCCCGCACGGGGACATCCGCGTTGCTTTTACCCCAGATGAAGAGGTAGGTAAGGGCGCGAAGCACTTCGACGTGGACGCTTTTAACGCGCAGTGGGCGTATACCGTCGACGGCGGTGGCGTGGGCGAGCTGGAGTATGAAAACTTCAACGCGGCGTCGGTGACCATAAAAATTGTCGGAAACAACGTTCACCCCGGGTCTGCCAAAGGGGTGATGGTGAACGCGCTGTCGCTGGCGTCGCGTATTCATGCGGAAGTCCCGGCGGAAGAGAGCCCTGAACAGACAGAGGGGTACGAGGGCTTTTATCACCTCACCAGCATCAAAGGCACCGTGGACAGCGCGCAGATGCACTACATCATCCGCGATTTCGATCGTAAAGCCTTTGAGGCGCGCAAGCGCAAAATGATGGAGATCGCCAAGAAGGTTGGGAAGGGATTGCATCCTGACTGCTATATTGAGCTGATCATTGAAGACAGCTATTACAATATGCGCGACAAGGTGATGGCCCATCCGCACATTCTGGATATCGCCCAGCAGGCGATGCGAGACTGCGATATTGAACCGGTATTAAAACCGATTCGCGGCGGAACTGACGGCTCGCAGCTGTCGTTTATGGGGCTACCGTGCCCGAACCTGTTTACCGGGGGCTATAACTACCACGGCAAGCATGAGTTTGTGACGCTGGAAGGGATGGAAAAGGCGGTGAAGGTGATTGTGCGCATAGCCGAGTTAACCGCGAAGCGGTAAGAAAAGCCCGGTGGCGCAGCGCCACCGGGCATTGTCACAACTCAGTCCTCAAAGAACCAGTACCCGCTGTTGACCAGCGCGGCCAGCATCGCGAGGAAGGATGGGTCTTCCAGCGCGTCGCCAAAGGTTTCTGCAGTCAGTACCATATGGCTGGCAATGGCTTCCAGCGCCGGGCGGTGCGGGGAGTCGAGCTTCTCACCGTTGACGAAGACCTCTTCACCAATGCGCAGCACGCGTAATCCGCCCAGACGAACCAACTTGTCACCCTGCTGCAGCGCATCATAGATCTCATCTGCCTGATACGGCGGCTCCGGCGGTGCAACGTCCAGCTCGTGACGTGACTGACTGATAAATTCGCCAAACCACTGCCTGAAATGTTCCGGCTCGTTGATCAGATCCAGCATCATGCCGCGCAGCTTATCCAGCTCTTCTGGCACGATGTCTGCCGGATGCTCGCGTGCAGGCACATCCGGATCGCTGTAGCGATAGCTGCCCAGCTCGCGCTGCAGGACATAGTCGGCAAAGCCGCTGATCATCTCGCGGCCGCTCGGCGCGCGGAACCCGACAGAGTAGTTCAGCGAGTTCTCCAGGGAGTAACCTTCGTGAGGGAATCCTGGCGGAATGTAGAGAATATCGCCTGGCTCCAGCTCTTCGTCGATAATGCCTTCGAACGGATCCACCTGAAGCAGATCCGGGTGCGGGCAGTGCTGCTTCATCGGCACTTTTTCGCCCACGCGCCAGCGGCGGCGGCCCGTGCCCTGAATGATAAACACGTCGTACTGGTCCAGATGCGGACCCACGCCGCCGCCAGGTACGGAGAAGGAGATCATCAGATCGTCCATTCGCCAGTCTGGCAGGGCGCGGAACGGGCGCATTAGCGCGGCAGTCGGCTCGTGCCAGTGGTTAACCGCCTGCACCAGCAGCGACCAGTTGCTTTCGCCGAGATGATCGTAGCTTTCGAAAGGACCGTGGCTGACCTGCCATTTCCCGTCCTGGTGGCTGACCAGACGGCTGTCGACTTCGTTTTCCATGGCCAGACCGGCCAGCTCGTCAGGTGAGATAGGGTCGACAAAGTTGCTGAACCCGCGTTTCAGAACCACCGGGCGCTTTTGCCAGTAACGTTCAATAAACTCGGGCCAGTTAAGTGTTAAATGATAATCCATATTTTTTTATCCGCAGGCTCTTACTGACTCGGATTATAACGGAAGCTCAGCCCCCCGGCTGCGAGATCCTCGCATTTTTCACATAACGGGTTAACTATCATCCGATGTGGGCTGCTGACGACCAAAAATCACTTCCATTCTGGCCCCGCCGAGCAAGCTTTCGCTGGTTTCGATTTTTCCGTCATACTGGTCGACAATCTCGCGGGCGACGGCTAAACCCACGCCCTGACCGGGGCGCAGCGTATCCGCTCGCTGACCGCGATCGAACACCACATCACGTTTATTAATCGGGATCCCGGGGCCATCATCCTCAACGATAATGTGTAACTCGTTATCCGTCTGGCGCGCCGATACTTCAACAAACTCCAGGCAGTATTTACAGGCGTTATCCAGCAGGTTGCCCATTACTTCCATGAAGTCATTTTTTTCGCCAACAAAGCTAATTTCAGGCGAAATATCGAGGCTGATGTTCACCCCTTTACGCTGATACACCTTGTTAAGGGCGGACGTGAGATTATCCAGCAGCGGGGCCACCGGGTGCAGTTCGCGGCTCAGGAGCGCGCTGCCGGAACGCATGCTGGCGCGGTGCAGATAGTAGCCAATTTGCTGCGAGATTCGGCTGATTTGTTCCAGCATCACCGGCTCGGCATCGTCGACGCTCAGCCTTGAGCTGCGCATGGAACGCAGGGTGCTTTGCATTACGGCCAGCGGCGTTTTCAGGCTGTGGGTGAGGTCGGTCAGGGTCGTACGGTACTTATCATAGCGTTCACGCTCGCTTTTCAGCAGGCGATTGAGGTTACGCACCAGACTGGTCAGCTCACGGGTGGTTTCCGGATTGAGCTTTTCACGATGATGTTCCTCAAGCTCGCGCACCTCTCGCGCCAGGGACTCAATAGGGCGCAAGCTCCACCACGCCGCCACCCAAAGCAGCGGGATCACCAGCAGCAGGTTTGCGGCCAGAACATAAACGAACCAGCCCCAGACCTTATAGGAACGTTTTAGCTCAACCGGAATGGTGTCGATCACCACAATGGTTAACTGCGGCATGTTTATGGTCGCCGGGTAGATATTGATCGCCACCGAGTGCGTCATTTCCGTCTCGGCATCGTCAGCCCGGATTTCATTGAGCTTTTGCTGCATCGAGCGATCTTCGCGAATCAGCGTGCTGGTGGTATTGAGATCGGCTTCTATCTCATGAAACCCGTTGGTTTTGAGCCACTCCGGACGAATGCTTTTCGCCAGCCACGGAATATCACGTTGCGCCCAAAGCAACTTTCCCTTTTCATTGTAAATCAGGGCTAAAGTAGGACTCTGTTGATCCAGGTTCTCTGGCATTTCAACGGTGATATGGTTGTCTTCCCATGTAGCAAGGGTATAAAACAGATTACTTTCGCCGCGTAACAGTCGAAAGGTCGTTTTATCGAAGCTGACGCTGTAGCCCACTAGGGCGACCAGACCGTAGGAGAGCGACAGCACCAGCACCACCGCGGCCGTTGCCAGTAAAAAACGAACCCGCAGCGAGAGGGGCAGAATGTGGCGCAAAATCCGTCTCATTTAGCGTAATTCGAACAGGTAGCCCTGGCCGCGAACGGTCGTAATCACGTCCTGCGGATACTGCGCTTGAATTTTCTTACGCAAACGGCCCATCAGCACGTCTATAGTGTGACTCTCGCGCAGCTCAGCGTCAGGGTAGAGCTGGAGCATTAAGGAGTCTTTGCTCACTACTTTTCCGCTGTTACGGATCAGCGTTTCCATAATGGTGTATTCGAACGCGGTGAGCTTGATCACTTCATCGTTAATCGAGAGCTCGCGACGGGAGAGATCCACCTGGAAAGGCGGAATGGAGATAACCTGTGAAGCCAGCCCGCTGTTGCGGCGTAACAGCGCCTGCATGCGCGCCGCCACTTCTTCAATGTGAAACGGTTTGGTGACGTAATCATCCGCACCGGCGCTGAGCACTTCAACTTTGTCCTGCCAGCCTTCGCGGGCGGTGAGAACCAGAACCGGCAGGGAAACGTCATGGCTGCGCCAGCGACGAATTAACGACAGGCCGTCTTCATCAGGCAGGCCTAAATCGACAATGGCGATGTCCGGCAGGTGTTCATTGAGATAATAATCGGCTTCTTTTGCATCTTCAGCATCATCCACCTGATGTCCCATCTCCTGAAGCTGAACCTTCAGGTGGTGGCGTAGCAATGCGTTATCCTCAACAACCAGTACGCGCATCATCTTTTCTCCCAGAATAAATAGTATGAATAGTTTAACGCTGATTATGTTGTTTGAAACCAGCGCCATGAAATTAAATGACTTTTTTCAGGCTCCCTATGCCTTGGGGGCGTCCTGGGGGCATCGCCGTAGGCATCTGATTGTTCAACATGTTGACCTGGTCCTGGTTCATATCTCCAATCCACTTTGAGTAAACCTCATACACCATACGCGCATCCTCGTGCCCCATCTGGCTGGCGATAAAGGAAGGGTTAGCACCGGCCATAAGTGTCCAGCATGCGTAAGTGTGACGGGACTGATAAGGATTTCTCTCACGTATACCGGAAAGTTTAGTGCCCCGTTTCCATCCGTACGAAATCGAATTTTTAGAAAAAAAGCTCTCATTCACTGACGATTTTTTTTCAGGGGAAAAGACAAAGCGCAGATTTTGCGGCTCGGTTTTGCCGATTTCCCTGTGATGAAAGATGATCTCCTGCCTTGGGTTATTGCCGGTGATTTCGTACTGCTCCAGCAACGCTTCATGTGCAGGCTTAAGCAGCGTGATCGTTCTGATGCCAGCATCTGTTTTTGGTGGCACAAACACACGCTTGTTCGTCAGGCTTCTTGATACGTGAATCTCACCTTTTTTCAGATCGATATCCTCCCACGCCAGAGCACAAATCTCTCCGGGCCTCATTCCCGTGTGGACGGCTACAATGATGATCAAAGCCAGTTTTCGGGGAAGGGCGGCAATCAGTGCCTGGTACTCATGAAGTAAAAGCGGATCGGGGTCTGCCTTAGATAGCTTTAGCCTGGATACGCCCTCATAAGGAGCATGTAATATAAACTGACTTCGATTCGCAAGCTTCAGCATTTCTGATAAAACTGCCATCTGTTTATTGACTGTTGAGGGCGCGCGACCCTTTTTAACCAGGTTAGGCATTGAAGGGTTTAATACGCTGCCGGTCAGCAGCTCTTTGCGGTAATTCAGGATATCTGCGTGCTGAATATCAGCCAAAGGTGTGTTTTCTCCCACTACACGTTTCAGGGTGTTCACTGCAGATGTGAGTGAATGCAGCGTAGCTCCTGAAACCTCCAGTGCCTTTGTATCAATGAAAAAATCGCTCAGCTCTTTAAATGTTGTGATCCGCTTAGTTGATGAGAATTTTTTAAGTGCTTTTGACTCAGGGAAGCGCGCCGCATAGTCAAACTGACCAAACTGAATCTCACTCACGATGACTGCGCGAAGGTTTCCCGCCTTCTTTATGTTGCTGCTGTTAACCACCCAGCCACGGAGAACTTCGCGGCAGCGAATGCCGCGATAGATAAATGTGATCCTGATTTTTCCGTTATGAAGTTCAACGCCGGTAGGAAAGTTCATCATGCTTCCTGAATAAATCTGTTAATCAGCGGGAAGTTGTACCAGACCAAAGCGCGTTTGCTTTCTCCACCGGGTACCGCGGGTACTCGCTTAAAGTGAACCCCTTCAATCCAGCATCCGAGGCGATAAGCTTTTATTTGCCTTTCATCCAGCCCCGTTTTCTCAGTTAGCTTTCCCGCCACCATCCACTCTTCATCAAAAATGATTTGCGCCATGCTTAACTCCATGACGCCGCCACAATAACGCGGCGGCAGATAGTTTGTTGATTGTTAAAAATCACCGGTCAAGTCCCGGCAGACATTGTAGATGCCGTGCGCGGGTCATTGCCGTGGCTACATAACTACGTGGTCGGTTTACTACCTCAACAGTGATTTTTCTTCCTCGGATCTTGATGGTGTAAAACGTCTGTTTGTCACTGCGACCATGCTCGCCATATTTCTCAAAATGCCACTTGAGCGCGGCGGCGCATGCTGGCCCGCCGATGCTGTCTCGTTTGCTCCGGTTAATCAGACGCACTGGAGCCTTCCTGATGATTGATAACGCTGCTGGCAAGCCCGGCGGCCATAGCCGGTAATTCCTCATACTGATTGCAATATGCTGGGTTGGAGCATAATCCCTGCAGGGCAGCAATGGTCAGCTGTTGCAGGTAGGTAACAGGCGAATGCGGCGCGTTTGTTACAGTTGCTGGTTCTGGGGCGGCAATCGGTTTTGCAGTAACGGCTGGCGGATCGAGCACGATAGATTTTGGTGGTGCCGGGCGGCGGTATTCCACGATCGCATCAAGTGCTATTTTCTGGCGAACACTGATATCGTCTGACCACTGTTCAAGAATCGTAGTGGCAACATCCTGTACTTCTTCATCACTGAAATCAGGCGACAGACAAAATTCAGTCGCGGTGATATCTGCAATCAGTAACGGGAAAAGGTTCTCGATATCTTTACCCGTGGTGGCGATGAGATTTTCGATATCATCCTGGTCACCAATGTTTGTGCGCCCGGACATCAGCTCGTTTAATGCATGGGCGATTTCAATCTCTCGATCATTTATCGCAGGTGGTACTTCCTCTTTTTCGCCCTCATTTGAGGGGGCTGTATTCATTAGGGCATCGACAGAGAAGACGCCGCCGCCAAGGTTCTCCACCCGCGATTGATCATCTGCTTGCTGTTCAGGTGCTGGGCTCTGAGCGAATGCCTCGTTAAGTTCTTTGTCGAGTTGCGCAGCTTTGCCAGGGCAAACTGCTGGTGGCAGAGTTTCGCCCGGTACAGTCGATTCGGTTTCATCATTTTCTTTTTGCTTAGCATTGGTGCGAGGTTTTGGGCGGCAGGCCGTATCAATTGTTTTCTGGTCAGGGTGCGCGTGGTCAGATTCAACCAACTCGCGATTGATGTATTCCCGTAATTTGATCGGATTGAGCCAGATGTCTTCTGGTGCTGACTTGATCAGGGCGATGATGGACGCACGCGAATAGTCCAAAATTCCAGGGGTACCGCGTAGCTGTGCCCACCATGCAGTAAAACGAGGATCCTGTGCGGCTTCCGCCATTGCTTTCGCTGGAATCATGTATTTATTCGGGATCCAGTAAATGTCGATGTCGTCGTACATGCTCAGAATGGCAATAGCCACTTCGATACGCAGCGTAGAGAGGTTATGAACCAGATCCGGACTGCGGTCTGTCTTGTTGCCGCCTCCCAGGGTGGCACCCGAATCTGTGCGGTTGTCTTCGTTGACGGGGGCAGCTTGTGGGCGCTTATCTACCGGCGTATCCAGCCATCTGGTGATCCGCCTTTTAATGTCTGGCCACTGAGTCGTTTCTTTAGTGTCCTCACGCACCCAGGCGAGCAACTGCTCCTGGCGTTCAGGTGCCAGTTCAAGCGCGCGTCGCTCTTTTACCAGTGCTTCTGCAAGCTCGCGGGCAAAGCTGGGTTCATCGTCATTCTTCAGATCGACGATCTGGCCATACTGTGCGGTGGTGATTCCAGGGACCGGGCCGAACAGTGCCAGACAGGCAGCGCGGGATGCCAGGTCAAGCTGCGCAACGAATTTAATTTCTTCCTGACTCTTGTTGTCGTCCCATTCTTCCTTTGCATCAACTTCTGGCTGTGGTGCAGCAGCTGGTTCACCGCGGTTGGTATTCCAGACAACGTGCTCACCAAAGAAATCAGAGCTAAACACATCAAGCTCAGGGCAGGGGAGATCATCATGGTGCTCCCAGATTTTCACCTTAAAATAATTATCAATATGTTCAGGATGTTCAGCCGCAAGCTTACCGAAAATAACGGCCTCAGCGATGGCTTTTGTGGCCGAATTAACTGCGGTTGCAAGTGGTTTTAAATCGGGATGTTTTTTTAATGCTTTATCTTTTGGGAAGTAAGCACCACCAAATACTTTTAACTCAACAGACATAATAACCTCGTTTAATATTTGAAAAATGTTGTTGAATGAAATGGCTTGCGGATGCCTCGTTTTACTTTTCTTAAAGCGTCACGCTTTTCTCTTTTTTCATTGCATTGCTCACATAAATAAATCGTGCGCTTAAAGGGATATATGTCTGTATTCCTTTCGCGCATTTCAGATTTTTTATATTCGTGGCAGCAAACAACGCAATGACAAATGATGTCATCCATATCAGTTAAGTTGTTGGCGTTTGTGATCGTAATAAGACATGCCACAAGCGTTCTGCGCTTCTGCGAAGTTCACAGAGAGCAAGCTAATGTGCTTAACAGCGCAGACCGGGCAATGAAACTCACCGAGCACGTAGCCACCGTCAAGCACAACGGTTACGGGGCCAGAAGATGGCAGATGAACAACGCCAGAAATGGCACCGTTAATATTAAAAGTTGCAAGGTCTTTATTGGTTATAGCCAGGTTCATTTCTACGGTTGTAATAGTTGCTTTCATTTTACAATCCTTAATTTAAGGTGTGAAAATCCCTGCCAGTTAAGGCATCGGTTTTAGGGTGGTAGAATTAAATAACTTTTAGATTATTGCGCCATTCCTGATAAGGCTGGCGATGCACAACAAAATTTCTGTATTTTCGTAATACTTTCCAGGCGGCATGGCATCCCGCAACATCGCGAAGAAATACTGAAGTTACGAGTTTTCCCTGTGCCCAAGCTATTTGTTGTTCCGGTGTTAATTGTGTCTTATCCATATATGAACACTCCACTATGAAACCAGCTTTAAAAAGGGTGGTATATGCATAGACCACGGGAATGCATATACCACCAAGACTACACACAGCAATGATTCATATGCCTGTCTTTTCACCACTTCAGGCTCGGTGGTATGCTGGAGTTCTCACACAGCCAGCAAGGAAATCTTATGAGCCAGTTTTATGTTCACGTTCGCTTATTTGAAGCCACAGCCGAACAGGCAAAAAAATTTGAAGAACTTATGCTTAACTTTCTGTACCAGAAAACAATCAAAGAGTCTGACGACGACTGCTGCAGACTAATTCCTGAAGGATACATCCTCAAAAGCACAATGAATTGCCAACAAATCGTCGATCAAACATTTGCGATTGCCAGCAGCGCCGGAGTTAACGCAAATATCTTTGTCTGTAAATTTGATCAAAGCGCGCACTTACTCCCTTCAGCTGCTATGGTTGGCAACGATTTCGTTCATCACGATCTTACGCCTAAGCCCATCAAGCTCGATTCTTAAAGCCTTAACCAATGTTTCATGGTAAATCACGTTCACCCCACCGGGCTCTGAGGTGAACTTGATTTTCTTTTCTGCCTCCTTGAAGAAATCGTCCATAGTGGCTGGCTGATTTGAAATGTCGATGGCGGCCTGAGCGGTACAGGCTTCGATCCGCTCATCAATCAGTGCCAACTGCCCCTCCAGCTCTGCCTTGCTTTCACGCAATTCACGCAGGCGATTCAATGAGAAATGCTTTTCCTCAATCCACGCTGCTAACTGCTCGTCATTCAAACCGTTGGCAATGATCGTTGGTTCTTTTGGTGATTCCATGGCTATCTCCCTTGTTCACCCTTATCGCCGGGTAGGCGGAACGTTTACTGATTACTGCGTGTTTTGTTGGTCTAAGTTTATAAAGAAATAAACCATAATGTAAAGTTAATAGTAAACAAAAAGGCGTTAAAAATTGGATGTGATTGAATTCTGAGAAAAAAAAGACCGCAACAAGCGGTCGTTAGGGGAGTTAGTCTATTTCGAGGTCTTTCAGCATCTGAAGGATTTCTTGTTTGCTTTTGCCTTTCAGCCTTGCCTTGAGCTCATTGTCTATGGAGTTAACTTGGGCCCTAAGGTTTACCATGTGCTGCTCTTTTTCCCATTCAGCAAGGCTGTCGAAAAGGTCTAGCAATTCTTCATGGCGCGCGTCAAATGGGCGAGGGGATTTTATCTCTTCACCCATAGGTTCTTCATCAAGATAACCAGGAGCCATGCCGTAATCTCGTTCAATACGGCGCGCAGCTCTCTCGCCGAACGACGCTTTGCCGTTGATCAGCTGTGAAAGGTAGCTCTTCTCTTTCTCAGGCAAGGTTCTGCTAGAAAACCATGCAGCTAGGCGCTTGCGCCTGATTTCTTTTGTGTCCATGCAGTCATTTTGATTAGTAATTTCTAAACAAGCAAAAACTTGACATCAATGTTTAGCGGTTTATAAACTTGCAGCTCCACACACAGGAGCAATTATGCAACTCAATGACTTTTTGAAAGCCGGTGGGCCAAAGGTCCGCAAGGCGCTGGAGCAACACCTTGGGATATCGAAATCTTACCTCTCTCAACTTGCAACGGGGCGGGCTGCTATTTCGCCAAGTCGATGCATCGTTATCGAAACCTTCACCGATGGAAAGGTTTCTCGATCTGATATGCGGCCAAGCGATTGGGCAGAAATTTGGCCTGATTACAAGCAAAAAAATAACACAACAGCTCAGGAGGATACTGACTGATGGAAATCAAAAAACTGGCATGTGAGCTGGAGTCCTGGGCGCAGGAAAAGGGCTGGAAGACAGTTACGCAGCTGATAACTCCGCATCACTTTGGCGATCTGCTTCAGCCATTGGATAACGTGACGGACCCTGACGAGTACGCGCGGCGCTTGCACAACAACAAGCAAATTATTCAGCGTGCATTCCGCAACGATACGCCTAACTACCTGAAACAGGCAGAAGCCCTGAGCTATGCCATCCGCACAGCCATTGATAACGAGCTGGAGCAGAAAGACTGCATGCTCTACCGGGCCGCCAGGGTTAACAAAGAGTGTATCGAAGCCACCAACGCGGTATTCACTGGGAAACCGCAACCGGTAATCCGCCGCGAGACTCTGGAAGCTATCGACGCGCTGGCGCAGCTGGTCGGCGTCAAAGTGAAGCTGGTTTCTACTTGTTCAAACGTAGCCTAGTTCAGCTGTATCGAGGTGTTCTATGAGCATGGAACTGATGGTTCAGGCGATGAAGGTCAAGGTGGGAAACCCGCTTCGTAAGCTGGTCTTGCTTAAGCTGGCCGATAACGCAAGTGACCAGGGCGAGTGCTGGCCGAGCTATCAGCATATCGCTGATCAGTGTGAGATCAGCCGTCGTTCCGTCATGAATCATGTTGCCGCGCTTTGCGAGTCTGGACTGATGCGAAAAGAGACCAGATCGGGGCCGAAAGGCAATGGCAGCAATTTCTACCGACTAACCCTGAGCGGTGCAAATACCAGTGCGAGGGTAGTGCAGGAGATTCACCAGGATGGTGAAGCAAATTCACCAGGGGCTGGTGTAGGAGATTCACCAGATGGTGCAACACATTCACCAGGGGATAGTGAAGGAGATTCACCCAGAATCAGTCACTCTTCTGAACCAGTCAAAGAACCAGAAAATACTTCTTGTCCGGACGCTCCGCCTTCGGACGGAAAATTGACAAAAACCGATTTTTTAAAGCGCCACCCAGAAGCGGTGGTCTACAGCCCTGCAAAACGCCAGTGGGGCAGCCAGGAAGATTTGACCTGTGCGCAATGGATCTGGAAGCGCGTGCTGAAACTCTACGAGGAGGCCGCAACCTTTGACGGCGAGATCGTTCGCCCGAAAGAGCCGAACTGGACGGCATGGGCGAACGAAGTTCGTCTGATGCGCACCCTTGATGGCCGTAGCCACAAGCAAATTTGTGAAATGTTCAAGCGCGTTCAGAGCGATACGTTCTGGGTTCGCCAGGTCAAATGCCCGGCCAAACTGCGCGAAAAATGGGATGACTTGATTATCCGCCTGCCGCCGCCGGGCACAGGGCATTACCAGGCTGGTGGACGGGATATCAATCAGATCTCCCGTCCCGATAACACCGTTCCGCCAGGATTCAGGGGGTAAGCATGCAAAACGCAGGTTCCATTCTCGATCGCCTTCGCCGCGTCATTCCGCCGGGCGTAGAACCCAAATTTAAGAGCGCTGCAGAGCTGATGGCCTGGCAGCGCGAAGAAGGGCAAAAGCGCGCAGCGGAGATCGACAAGATCAACCAGCAGGCGTGGGCAGAGAAAATTTTCGGGCGATCCGGGATCCAGAACCTGCACCGCAGCTGCAGCTTCGCGAACTACAAGGTGGAGGGGGATGGCCAGCGGCATGCACTGAGTATGGCAAAGAGCTATGCGCAAAATTTTGGTACAGGGTTCGCCAGTTTCGTTTTCACCGGAAAGCCAGGTACCGGGAAAAACCACCTTTCAGCGGCCATCGGCAACTACCTGCTGAAGCAGGGGAAAACGGTCCTGATTGTGACGGTTCCGGATCTGACTCTTCGCGCTAGGGCCTGTTATGACGAAGGGCGTTCTGAAGCCGCGCTGCTGGACGACCTCTGCAAAGTTGATCTGCTGGTGCTCGACGAAGTCGGTATTCAGCGCGACAGCCGCGGCGAGAAAGTTTTGTTGAACCAGATTATCGATCGCCGCCTGGCCGCCATGCGCCCGGTTGGTGTTCTGACCAACCTGAATTACGACGCGCTGGTAGAAACCCTGGGTGAAAGGGTTGTTGACCGCCTGCGCATGGATAACGGCATTTGGGTGAACTTTGACTGGGAGAGCTATCGCGGAAACGTTAGCCACCTGTGACCTGTTAAGTAAATTTTGAGGAGAAAATTATGGAATCTGTAATCGACGCACTGAAAGCCATGAAAAAAGCGACATATCGTGAGGTTGCCGCCCGTCTTGATATTGAGCCCGTAGAAGCACTGAATATGCTGCGCGAGCACAAACAGCAGGGTTTGTGTGATTTCTTCGATGGATCATGGTCGGTCGGTACCGCGAAGGAACATAAGCCGAAGCGTATCAGACCCAAGCAGCCATCGCCGCTGGTGGAGAGGGTATTGTCAGCAATGCAGGGGCAGGGGGCTATGACGGCCAATCAGGTCGCAGAAAAACTGGGTAAAGGTTCGCGAGCCCTGAATGCATCGCTGGGTGCAATGTGCAAGGACGGTCTGGTCCTACGCCATGTGGACGGTAAAAACATTACTTGGAGCCTGGCGGGTGAACCGGTAATACAACCAGAGCAGCAGGAGCCCGCGGCAGCGGAAGTCAAGGCTGCATCGGCTCCGGAAAGCAAACCCCTTGAAGAAATTATTGGGGATATCCCGGCTTTCGTCAGCCGTCCGGATGATCTGATTATTCCTTCATCGCGTTATATCTCGACTGAAATCCGCCGCACGAAAGCGAAGCTGGCAAACCTGCAGCGTCTGCAGGGGGCCGTTCGCGAGTTGCGCCGCCACAAACATTTGCTGCAGAGGATGGGAAATGACTGATTTACCGAAATGCCCTGTATGTGGCATGTCCCCTGCACTGAGGGTTCGCTGCCGGGGAATGAACTGGGGGGCCGCAGAAATTAGGTGCTCTAACGGTTGTTCAGAATGGCGAGTTGGATTCTCTTTTCCGCCAGGAGGGGAGAGGGAGGCTCGAAGAGAGCTTGAAGATAACTGGCGTAGGCTTGTGGAAAAAACTTAACGCTATAATTGTAGTATTTGCTCTTATGCATGAAAAAGGTCAACAACACCGACAAAATGGATCGAATAGCAAATCTGCAATATAATTATTTCATTTTTCAATCCACTGACTAAACTCAGAGGGACAAGTTCGAAACACAGGGTAGGTGAAATGTCTATGAAGCAAGTTGAATCAAGGAGTTTGACAAATATTGCGGCAAAAAGAATGTATTATATTTTTCTTGTCGGGGTTATACCTTTGATTCTGATTTTTTTATCATATACTAACAACCAAGGGAGCGATTCTCTAACTTATTTATATGCGTTATCTGGTAAAGTTCCTGAGTTAATTTCAGCCAATAACCCAACATTAAGTAGTGTTATGAGTTTTTATGTTAAAATTGCTCCTTTGTTAGGTGTTTTGTTTTTCTTGATTGCCCGGAGGAAATTAACTTTAAAAACCAATTTTTCTTTCACAAAAGGTATTTTGGCTTTTATGTTATTCACCGTGTTTTATATTGCAATTATTTATTATTTGTTGGTGTCGAACGTGGAGCTAACTGAATCAGGAAGATTTATGAGGCTTTTATCAGGGAACGATTATCTTCTTACTGTTTTTTTCGTTAGCGTATTTTATGTGTGTTATATCCTCACCTGCTATTACATCAGCTATGCTTATGCAGTTTTCTTATTATCAAAATTAAAAATTAAGCACCGGTGATAGTTAAGGGGCAGATAACATCTCTGCCCCCTTTTAGATCAATGAGCTGGTCTGATTATTTCATTGTTGATTTTATCAACGATTTTATCGTCAACGAATGAAGCTAGGTAACTAATGCCTATAATTCCTGCAATTGTTAATGCAGTAATTGGTAGCCCGACGGTTGTCGCAACAAAAGACGCCAGGGCGCCAAAGATCCCCATTGCTACACCGACAGCAATACCACTAATAACCCAGGACTCAACCTCTAGCATCAATGGACCCCAGTTTCCTGTTTCGTAGCCTTGGATGCTTTTCTCTCGGATTTTTTCTACTTTGATCACCAGATCTGCAGTCTTAAATGCTTTGCTTAGATTGCCGAGTTTGTTTGCCATATCACTCGCATTCAGGCTTTTCCAGGCGTTAACAATCGCAGTTTTATCACCTTGATTAATTTTCATCCCCGGATTAGCAATAATCTTATTCAGAGAGGCCATTGCATCATTGTAGTTACGAATTGTTTTACCTTGGAAGTTCTTAACGTTACTTGCAATTTCCCTTGACACATCCTTATATTTTTGCCCTAAGTAACTACCAACTTTTTCCCCCATGTCAGCAATAATTTCGCTGGCTTTTTGTAATGCTTCAATTTGATTATCTTCATCGAGCATCTTCTGGACATTTTCGCGCAAATTACCCCGGGCTGCTTTTGGTATACTTCCATCCCGCACTGCTTGCTCATATAAGTTCTTAAGCGCTTTCCGGGAAACTTTATCATTGGAGCCATAGTACTTTGCCGTTCTATCCCAGGTAGATGGAGCGCTCGTAGTGCTAATTCCATTTTGATTCTGGGAGTTATTACTACCAGACTGTGAACCTGAGTTACCACCATTACCACCGGAGCCTTTACCTGAATGACTGTCTACTCCTGAACTGATAGCAATTGCACCACCGGCAGAAAATACTCCAGCCGCATCACCTCTGTTAGCAGCATTCACCTGTGCACTGTTGTTTGGATCCACAGAAAATCCATTAATATTCTGTGTACGGCCACCATTCCCACCATTACCCGACGTACCGGAATTACTGCCAGAACCAGAGTTACCGATGCCAGGATTTTTGCCACCACTGAACGCATTGTTGTGTGCATTTTCGCCACCATTACCACTCATAGTTAATTCCTCTTTGACGATTAAAAGTTATAAAAACTGCATATAAACAACTGGGTATATATACAGTGATTCGAATCCTACGCCGCTGTTTTGACCGTGTCAATGACAGATTTTGGGGTATGACTATGAGTGAAAAATCCTGATAAGCTACTGATGGGAATGTTTTTTACTGGAATGGAGATCTCCATGAATAAATCTACCGGAGTATTCGTGTGTGCATTGTTAACATCATCCTTGATGAGCAGCGCATGCACCCCTCAAACAAGTGCAGAACGCCATGCACGCCAGTATGTATATGCTGCAGATGACGGCTTTGACCCGAATGTACGCGTTATAAAAGCCGACAGTATTAAGATGGCGGTGCCATTCTTTAAAACTTTTCATGATCTGGGAGCAAAAGACCGCTCATCAGGCATGTCTATAGAGGACGCCAACAAGCGTGCAGATAGTTTTCGTAGCGAGTCATTTCTGAACTCCATTCAGAGTGAAACAATTTTCGCGGGAACTCGTTACGTCGATAATAAATCATGGTCTGCTAAACAGCGTAAAGCTATGAGCGACGCTATCTCTGAAGCCTACATTGATGGCTATGAAGGAAGAATGTGAGTAGTAATAACAGAACATTTCGGTACCAGTTTCTGCATTACATTCATGAACACACGTGGTTGTAGCTCACTAACGTAAAAGTTTTAGTTAGAGATGATTTTGTATGGTTTCTCTTAAGTTAAAGAATGGAGTTTAGTGCTTTTTTATTAATCACTTACCCGCTTATGCGGGTTTTTTTGACCCAAATTCTTGACCCTCATTTTTTTAGTGATACTGTATAAATGTACAGTTAAGTGCTAAGGGGGTTATCATGGGATTTCAATCACCAGCATTAGACCTCGCTGAGCAGATTCTCACTATTACCAACCTTTACGGTAATGACGACAACTGCCGAACCATCGAAACATCAGCTGGATACGTGATAATAAACATTGCCAGAGAGCCGAAGATAGGTGACACCATCTTAATTGCGTTCTGCGGTAGTCTGGACTTCGCAAAAGTTCAGGGGAAGGCATTAATAACTCAGGATGGCGAGGCTATAGAGGGTGATTCCCTTGATGATGCGACAATAATGGGAGTTGTGACGTACTTTCTGAATCGAGTGACAGATACCGATGATCGGCCTGTGATTTAAAAAGCCGGACCTGAGTACTGTGTTTAGAAAGCAGATCGGTTAGACAGGTCAATTACGGTTAATTGATCTTTCTAACCTATTAGACATCTGGTTAGCGGAAACCTAAATGAAATCAGTTCACAGGGAGAAAAGGACCGCCCCCGCAAGGGGAAATCCATTTTTAGGGAATTGCCCATGAAATTGAATGAATTTGCTGCCGGTCTCACCAAAGACGGAATGCTTGTTTTATGTCTTACTGATGGTGAAATAACAGACTACCTGGTGACCAGCAAGGCATTGCGCACACTGATTCGCCGGGAAGGAGGCGGGCTTTCAGCCCAGATTCTGGACGATGAAGATCGGATTATCAATTTGAACTCCCTGCCAGAAGCACTTAAGGTTCTCAAGCCGTAAGTGTTGATTTATAATAATCAAACGGGCTGAACACCCACTGATTACTGCGCCAACCTGAGGAATCAAAATGGCGCAGAGCATTACCCTAAACAACTCTCACCGCCCGTCTATGTGCGGTGTTTCTGCTTATGCTGGTGGTCCAGCATGAAGAAAGCAGATAGCCTCCATCTTTCACGTGTGGCCGCACTGGGCTGCATCGTGTGCAGAAACCAGAACCTGGGCGAGACGCCCGCGGAAATTCACCATATCCGAACCGGGCAGGGCACAAGCCAGCGCGCTGACCATCGAAAATCAATTCCCCTGTGCCATATGCATCATCGCAACGGCGGTTACGGTGTAGCGATTCATGCTGGCCGCCGCGCCTGGGAAATGAAGCACGGCACCGAAGCAGAGCTTCTGGTGCAGGTTCTCTATTTGCTGGGAGAGCCTGCCGATGAATAAGCCAGTCAGTTATGGCTCAGTGTGCAGCGGCATCGAGGCCGCCAGCGTGGCATGGCATTGCCTGGGCTGGCAGCCAGCATGGTTCGCTGAGATAGAAAATTTCCCCTCTGCTGTTCTGGCGTACCGCTGGCCGGACGTCAGCAACCTGGGAGACATGACGCAAATCGCCGCGGCAATCCGTGCCGGAAAAATCGAAGCGCCTGATGTGCTGGTGGGGGGCACCCCTTGCCAGGCGTTCAGCGTTGCGGGTTTACGTAATGGGCTGGCTGACGAACGCGGCCAGTTAACTTTGGCTTTTGTGGAGCTGGTTAATGCTATCGATGAAAAACGCAGAGAGCAGGGAAAACCACCCGTCACCGTCGTCTGGGAAAACGTCCCCGGCGTATTCAGCAGCAAAGATAATGCTTTCGGATGTTTTCTTGCAGGGCTTGCCGGCGAAAGCTGCGCGCTGGAATCACCAGGGAAGCGATGGTCAAACGCTGGTTATGTGCTGGGACCAGAAAGAGCTATTGCCTGGCGAGTGCTCGACGCTCAATTTTTCGGAGTGGCCCAACGACGCAGACGTGTGTTTGTTGTCGCAACAGCTCGAGGGGATATCGATCCCGCAAAAATTCTTTTTGAGTCCGAAGGCCTGCGCCGGAATTCTCCGCCGAGCAGAGAAACGACGGAAATCGTTGCCGCCCTTACTGCGCGAGGCGTTGGAACATGTGGCGCAGACGACAACCAGGCACAAGCCGGCCATCTTCAGGCAGTAGTTGGTACTATTGCTGCTCATTCATTTACTGGCGGCGCGGGTGGAAGACCGGAAGGGGCTGCAGCTGGACATTACATCCCCGTAGGAACTTTTCGCATGAGGGAGTTTGGCGAATACGTGAGTGATGGAACGGGATCAACATGCAAAGCCCAGGACCATAAAGACGCAACTGATTTGGCCGTTATGTCGGTGCACGGAACTCAGGACTCCGACATACTGAAAAACATTGCCCATACGCTGGGGCGTAATCATGGTCAGGAAAATGCGGTTATCGCGTTCAGCTCTAAGGATAGTGGGCACGATGCCTCCAGAGAAATTTCACCAACACTTCGCGCCGGCAACAGCGTATATGGAAACCAAAATGCTGGATCTCCTCCCGCAGTCGCTTACGCCTTCAAAGCCGGGCAGGGCGCAAAAGCCCATGGAATAGGTTATGCCTGCGAACAGGCACCTACGCTTACCAGCGCAAATAGTGGGAGCAATCAGGCTCCTGCAGTCATGCAAAACATGGCCGTTCGCCGTCTGACTCCTGTCGAGTGCGAACGCCTGCAGGGCTTCCCAGATAACCACACCCTGATCCCCACACAAAAACGTAAGCAGCTCAGCGCTGAAGAATACGCATACCTGCGCCACCACAGGCCAGAACTGACTGCAGAGCAGGCGTTCCGTCTGGCCGCCGATGGTCCTCGCTATAAAGCGATCGGCAATTCAATGGCGGTACCGGTTATGCGCTGGATTGGATCCCGTATACAGGAGGCGCTGCGTGCCTAAATACATCATCACCCCAGTGGGAAAACCCCGCATGACTCGCCGCGATAAATGGAAACAACGCCCGCCGGTGATGCGCTATCGCATGTTCTGCGATGAAGCCCGCCTGCATGGAATCCAGATTACTGAGAACGGCGCGCACATAACATTCGTTTTGCCGATGCCGAAGAGCTGGAGCAAGAAAAAGCGCACGGCTATGGACGGCCAGCCCCACCAGCAAAAGCCCGATCTGGACAACTTAACAAAATCTCTGTTGGACGCCATGTTTGAGGATGATTCCCACATTTGGGACGCCCGGACATCAAAACTATGGGGCGAAACCGGAATGATAATTATCGAGGACATTAAATGAACTTGGAGGTATCACTCAAGCGTTTGAAACTAAAGGGCGTCCACATCAGCTATAGCGTAAAAAACTCAGGAGCACAAAAAATGCGTGATATTCAAATTGTTTTGGAGCGCTGGGGAGGGTGGGCTGCATGCGATAGTTCAGGAGTTGACTATTCACCCATCGCTGCTGGCTTTAAAGGGCTTATACCTCAATCGAGCAAAGCTCGCCTTTCATGTACTGATGACGATGCTATGATTATTGAGGGATGTCTTGCGCGCCTTCAGAAAAGAAAACCCTATGAGCACTCTCTCTTAGTTGCTCATTATTTATATAGGGTATCTAAAAGAAAAATAGCCAAAGTGCTAAAGAAAGATGAAAGAATCATTCGAATTGAGATCCAGTTAGCAGAAGGGTTTATTGATGGCTGTTTAGCTATGCTAAACGTTAGGCTTGATATGGATTAATATTACTGCGGTCACTTAGTGTGACCGCATATTTTATTTTTGAAGCTCAACAAAAGCATCTTCAAATACTGTATTTACAAATCCCCATTCAAGAAAGGCTAGTGTTGATTTTCTTACGAATTGATAGATTACCGGAGGGTATGGATTGTTTTGTTTTAATTCATTGATTTTAGGGTAGTTTTTGAATATCAAATCTTCCAGTGCATGACCGTTTGTATGATAATATTCCCTGTCAGATTTGAAGCTGCGACCATTCATATATGATATGACATAGTCTTTGTTACTCTCCCTTTTTAATATTCTTTTCATTACATTATCAATTACATTCTGTAGGATAATGTCATTATTTAATACTTCATGCCATGGGGTGTTATTAATTTCCTTAAAGGAAAAATCGTTGTGCGTAATGTCATTGCGATGATAATATGCGAATAAGCTAATTGGATCATAAACGACATTTTCAATAGAATATGCTTTACCCCTAGCAAATACTATAATGTCTGTTAAATGTTTTCTTGCTGTAAGATCCCAATCTATCAGTCCTCTTACAGTATGGTTGCCATTTTTTCTCAAGCTTTCTACAATTCCAACGACTTTATCCCAATTACCCTCGCCATTAATTATTTTGATAAGCTCGCTGACATCACTTTCATTCTTTATATATCTTATGAAATGTTTCCTTAATTCATTTTCGGCTATCTTTTCACCTGAGCTTACAAAGGAAAGATTAATAAACCTATTTATTTTTGAAGAGTTGTCTTTTACTTTACGATAAATCAATTCATAGATGTTATGATCGTTTTCATTTTCCACATAAACTTGGCGGTTATTGTCAGGGTTTATTGAAATTTGACTCACCCCTTCGAGTAATTCAGCGATAGCATTGTCTTTATCAATTTTAGTAGCAATGTATTTTCCTGATTTTTCGGAAAAGCTTAAATTAAGTATGTTATCATTCGGGCATAAGGCAACAGTAGTTGGAGAATGAGTGGTGATAATAAAATTAACTTTTAGCAACTCATGCAACTGTTTTAGACACAAGAAGAGATCATTTGTCATCTGCGGATGCAAATGTGCATCGGGTTCATCAATTAGAATTAAAGACTTGTTAGTGAATACGTATTTCGGATTGGAATATTTTATCTCAAAAGTTTTCTCAGCTAACCAAAAAATAATTTTTTCACCAGCTGATAAATCTTTGATGTCAATTGGTTCGTTAGTTTTATTCAAAATAAGTTTGGGATTATAATCAAAATGTGCATTTTCTTCATCGGGAAGTAAAATTGAGAACTTTCCCCTAAAAAGTTTTTGTATGGTGTTGTTAAATGCGACAGCAGGACTTTCTAAGCCCATAATCTTAGATAATTCATCTTCACTAAGGAATGAATAATCACCACCTTCTTGTTTAAGGAATTTGAGCCATCTATTCTTGTGCCTAGTTTGGTAGTAATTGACGGTTAATTGACTTAGACTTGTTTGGGTAGGCGTGACTTTTCCATTAATAACATCCTTATGAGCCAATAACGATAGTTCTATTTCGTCTGCTGAAAGTTTATGCGATTCTTTACCAAGTAATAACTCAGCATGTTGGAGTATTTCTCTGGCCTTAAATTCTTCGTGATCATATATTCTTGAACCATTATTTCTGGGTATCGGGTGAGTTTCTGGAAGTTCAGATGAGTTCTTTATGGTAGATGCTAATAACCGAAGGTTTTGGGAAAGATGTTTAGCATACTCATTATTAGTATAATTAATGAGGATGTTTCGATTATCAATGTCCATGTTTAATATGGTTGTATGGGTTTGTTCTATCTGCGCGTCATCAATAATAACAAGGCAAGAATTATTTACTATCCCTTCTAAAAGACGGGTTTTGCCTGCTCCATTTCGCCCTGTTACTAGACATAAATAATCTGAAAAAGTAATGGGGAGTTCAAGTTCAAAGCCTTTGTATCGATTTATTGATGAAATTGATGTGTACATTTTGCGTTCCATCCGATGACTAAAGCAATAATTATATCAAAAATAACTAACGCGGTCCGCAAAATAAGTTGTAATGTGATAAAAATTGGTTTCATACCAAGATCTGAATGATTTTTAGATGTCACATCTTACTAAGCTGCCTCAAGGCAGCTTTTTTTTTAACAAAATTCAGCCTCGGTAAACTGAGGGGGGAGGCCATGAAAATGAATGATTCAGGGAACATCTTCACACAGTTCTTCGCGTGGTTAGCAGCTCTGGCGTCAGCCATTGGATTTACCACTCAGGATCTGGTGTTTATGTTCTTTGGCGCTGCTGGTCTGCTTATTTCACTTGCCTCCTACATCAACGGACGGGTGGATGCACACCGCAGGCGTAGAGAAGACGAGAAGCGAACGAAAATGGTCAATGACTACCTGAAAGAGGTCGGTGATAAACCTCTTCGCGAACGTCCGGCTGCGGCAAGCGTGGTTCTCGAGGCATTACAAAAGGAAGGTGAATGATGGGAACTAGGGCAAAATTGAGTGCAGCTGTTCTGGGGCTGGTACTCGCAGGTGCGCCGGCATCTGTCATTCTCGATCAGTTTCTGAATGAGAAGGAGGGGAGCAGCCTCACTGCATACAAAGATGGTGGAGGCATCTGGACGATTTGCCGTGGGGCCACAATGGTTGATGGTAAATTGGTGGTTCAGGGCATGAAGCTGACGCAGGCGAAATGCGACCAGGTAAACGCCATCGAACGGGATAAGGCGCTTGCGTGGGTTGAACGTAATATTCACGTTCCCCTAAGCGCTCCACAGAAGGCTGGGATTGCTTCCTTTTGCCCCTACAACATCGGACCGGGTAAATGTTTCCCTTCCACTTTCTATAAGCGCATCAATGCTGGTGACCCGAAAGGGGCCTGTGAATCAATCCGCTGGTGGATTAAAGACGGTGGGCGTGATTGCCGCCTGACCAAAGGCCAGAAGAACGGCTGCTATGGTCAGGTGGAACGTCGCGATCAGGAAAGCGCTCTGGCATGCTGGGGGATAGACCAGTGAAACTTAATCTTTTCCCAGTCGCGATTGTCATAATTGCTGGCCTTTCAGTCGCACTCGTTAAAAGCTGTTCAGACGCCAGTAGCCTGCAGAGTGATAATGACGCTCTGAGAAGTGACAACACTATGCAGGGTCAGGTGATCGCCACTCAGGCATTCAACTTCAATCGGTTCAATCAGGTTGCAGAGCATGCCAACAGACTTAACTCCCTGATCGACACCCGTACTGAAGAAACCGTAATCGAATACCGGGAGATTCTCCGCCGTGAAAAAACCTGTGATCTGCCTGTTCCTGCTGATGTCGCTGGTGGGCTGCTCAAATACGCGCACCGTTTACGTTCCAGCGCAATGCACGCCGATACCGAAGGACCTGACGCAGCCGATGATAGTACCGCTGCCGCCGGCTCAATAACGTACTGCCAGGCTGTGCTCTGGATTAAGCCGCTGCTGGCCGTGATTGAGAAGGGCAATAATAACCTGGCTGGTATAAGGCAGATAGAGCTGGAAAGGAAAAACTAGGGATGGCTCATCCTTGAGCGCACGGGTATTTCTGAACGACGGCTTTACCTGACATAGCAAAGCACCTTTAAATTCTAGAAAAGACTCAATATTTAACAAGCGAAGCGCATCAATCCCAAAAAAAGCCCCCACGAGGGAGGGCTACCGGAGTCTCAGTTTCACATGCTCTTTTTATCGATGTTTCCCTGGAGTTGGCATTCTCCGCATCAGAGTCATGTGTAGCCTGGCAGCCAGGCAGATAATAACAAGCGTAAGCGTGGGGAATTAAGAATTTCCTTAGATATATGCAGTGAATTGGTGACTAGAGACAATGAAGCAGTAAAACGGGTTGACCGCAGCCTAAAGGCAATGCAGCAGTCATGATGCTGCCCCGAGTCGCGTAATGGTGAGTAGGTACAGCAGACCGATGTGAGGGTAAATAAGGGAACATGCTCCGGTAAAGAAGCGCAAACCCCAAATGCGCACCGGTTATAAGCGGCGATGAAGCGACAGCACCTCAAGGGCATGAGCGTGGCCACTTCGGATAGTGGCAGCCTTTACAAAGCCCAGTTGCTGGTGGGTTTGATAATTGTTTTACCAACCAGATGTAAAAAAGCCCCCGTTAGAGGGCTAGAGGATTATCAGCTTCAATTGCTATGGAATATTACTTCGCGCAATAGACGCGTGCTTCACGAGGGGTATAGATGCCGAAGGTGACAAATCCTAGCAGCCCATTCACAAAAGTCTGTTGAACTTCAGTACGAACAACTTTATCAGCACCACCGCAAACCTGAGCTGCATCAATTTGCTTGGATTGACCAATCCCGCTAACGAAGAAATGATGTGTCGTAACTTGCTGTGGCGTAGTCGTTATGCCTTTGTTTACTGAAAACGATTGTTGAGCGCAGCCAGAAACAGCCGTAGCAACCAGTGCTACCAAGATTAACTTTTTCATAAATGACCTTGTTGTGGTTTTAAATCTTCAAAATCTTTACACAGAACACAAAATTAAACATATCCGACCAGTAAATCGTTTTTTTCGCTTACGCAAGGCTTTTTTGCGGAACATGCCCAACCATTAAATTCTGAATATTATCATTTATAAAAGGTACTCCTGGCGATTCTGAACACCGAGGGGGCGCGGACACGCGGAAAGCGGCTAGTTTTTTGCATTTTATGGGTTTCATCATCATCCGTTTAACCTATTGATATTTCAGTCCTGGGCATTTGCAGGATGTCGAAATGACTATTTTTTGTTCATCATCATGGATAACGAACTGAAAAATTTCCGGCTGAATATCACTCAGCTGGCAGCCATTACCGATCTGCACCGCCAGACGGTCGCCGGCAAGCTGGCAAATGTGCTGCCCGCACCTGGCAGCAATCCGAAACTTAAGCTTTATGCCGTCACCGATATTTTGCGGGAGCTGCTGACAAGCACCACACCGTCCGAGCTGGTGGACGTCGACAAAATGCTTCCCCCCGATCGTAAAGCCTGGTTTCAGTCGGAGCGTGAAAGGCTCAAGTTTCAGCAGGAAACAGGGGAGCTAATTCCGGCCTCCGAAGTCACCCGAGAATTTTCCTCCATGGCAAAAGCGATGGTTCAGGTGCTGGAGACCTTACCTGACATTCTTGAACGAGACTGCGCCATGACCCCTTCTGCAGTTGTCAGGGTGCAGCAGGTTATTGACGATCTGCGCGACCAGATAGCCCTCAAAGTTGAGAAGGCCGACTCACCAGAACAGGAGGATATGCCAGAAGAGGAGTAAATCATGCGACAGGCCACGGCAGCGGAAGTCAGGCGTAACGCTTCCGCCATTCTCAAAGCCCCGCGCCGTATGCCTGTGGCTGAGGCGGTTCAAAAATTTATGCGCGTACCTATGGGAGCCGGTAACTCGGTACCTTGGGACCCTGCTGTCGCTCCCTATGTGATCGAGCCAATGAACTGCCTCGCGATGCGTGAATACGATGCGGTGGTGTTTGTTGGACCGGCACGAACGGGGAAAACGATCGGCCTGGTGGATGGCTGGGTGGTTTACAACATCGTCTGCGATCCGTCCGATATGCTCGTCGTTCAGATGACCGAAGAGAAAGCCCGCGAGCACTCAAAAAAGCGACTGGCGCGAACCTTCCGTGTCAGTCCTGAGGTGGCAAAGCGTCTGAGCCCGTTACGTAATGACAACAACGTCCATGATCGTACTTTTCTGGCGGGGAACTACCTCAAGATCGGATGGCCATCCATCAACATCATGTCGTCGTCTGATTTTAAGTGTGTGGCGCTCACGGATTATGACCGCTTCCCTGAGGACATCGACGGCGAGGGTGATGGCTTTACGCTGGCTTCCAAGCGTACCACGACGTTTATGTCCGCCGGGATGACGCTGGTGGAGTGTTCTCCAGGGCGTGATATTCGCGACAGCAAATGGCGCCGTAAGTCTCCTCATGAAGCGCCACCGACGACAGGTGCGCTTTCTCTGTACAACCGCGGCGATCGCCGTCGGTGGTACTGGCCGTGCCCGCACTGTGGTGAATATTTTCAGCCAGCGATGGAGGCGATGACCGGCTACCGCGATGAGCCTGATCCGGTGAAAGCCAGCGAGTCAGCCCATCTGCTTTGCCCGCACTGCAGCAGCGTTATCACCGCAGATAAAAAGCGCGAGCTTAACGGGGTGGGAGTCTGGCTGCGTGAAGGTCAGAGTATTGACCGTGACGGCAATATTTCCGGTGAGCCGCGCCGCTCCCGTATCGCCAGTTTCTGGATGGAAGGCCCTGCAGCTGCGTATCAGACCTGGGCGCAACTGGTCTATAAGCTGCTGACCGCTGAGCAGGAGTACGAGGCCACGGGCAGCGAAGAAACCCTCAAGGCGGTTATCAACACCGACTGGGGGCTGCCGTACCTGCCGCGCTCGGCAAGCGAACAGCGACGCGCCGATGCGCTGATGCAGCGGGCGGAGGATTACGGTAAACGTCTGGTTCCGCCAAAAGTGCGTTTTCTGCTGGCGGCCGTTGATGTTCAGGGTGGGAAAAAGCGCCGTTTTGTCGTGCAGATTATTGGCTATGGCGATAACGGTGAGCGCTGGCTGGTGGACCGCTACAACATCCGTCAGTCGCTGCGCTGCAATGAACATGGCGAGGCGGAGCCTGTTCACCCTGGCGCCTATCCGGAGGACTGGCAGCTGCTGATCTCCGATGTACTGGAAAAAACCTATGCGCTGCAGTCTGACCCGGTGCGGCGTATGCCGGTGCTGGCAATGGCCGTCGACAGCGGCGGTGAAGAAGGCGTAACGGACAACGCCTATAAATTCTGGCGCCAGTGCCGGCGCGATGGCCTGGGTAAACGCGTTTACCTGGTCAAGGGCGACAGTACAAAGCGACAGAAAATTATCACCAAAACCCACCCGAACAATACCGAACGCAGCGACCGTCGTGCTGATGCGCGTGGCGAGGTGCCGGTGTATCTGCTGCAGACCGACCTGCTTAAGGACCAGCTCAGCAACAATCTGGACCGCGAAACCCCCGGTGGCGGTTACATCCATTTTCCTGACTGGCTGGGAGAGTGGTTCTACGAGGAACTGACCTACGAAGAACGCGGTGTTGACGGCAAATGGCGAAAACCGGGTAAGGGCGCCAATGAAGCCTTTGACCTGTTCTGCTATGCCCACGCTGTGGCGGTCCTGCGCGGGTACGAAAAAATCCGTGACTGGGAAAAACCGCCGGCATGGGCGGAGCTACAGGATCTCAATCCAAATATTTTTGAAGGGGAACGCCCCCGGGAGATAACCGTGAAAAAAACAAAACCCGTTCAAACGCCAGCTAAGGCTGAGCTTGAAAAGGACACTGCTCTCTCCGGCAGCTGGCTTGGGTCTTCCGGTAAGGGAGGCTGGCTGTGACGAAAGCCGACATCTGGAAAACGCTGCTGATGGTGCGTCAGGCCTACCAAGACTCGCTGGACGGCAAGAGCATTTCATTCACTGGCGTTAACGGTCGTGCCATCACCAACCACGATCCGAAAGCGCTGCGCGACGAGCTTGAATACTGGGAACGGCGCTGGCGGACGGTTAATTGCCGCGGCGGTTCGTACAAACTCGCTAACTTTCTGTAAGGCGTTCTATGGGCATTCTTGAAAGAACACTGGGGGCAATTTCCCCCGGGTGGGCAGCCGCACGTGCGCGGGACCGCCTCAGGCTCAATGCGTATGAAGCGGCAAACCCGTCACGGCTGCACAAGGCCAAAAAACAAAGCCAGTCAGCAGACACCTCGGTATTTGCTGCAGGTCAGTCACTGCGGGAACAGGCCCGGTGGCTCGATGAAAATCACGACCTGGTGATCGGCTTGTTCGACAAAATGGAAGACCGGGTAATTGGTGCTCATGGCATCCATGTTGAGCCCCAGCCCCTCGATCTGGAGGGAAACCTCCATTCCGATTTCGCCGGGCAGCTCTCGGCCCTCTGGGCGGAGTGGTCCGTGCGTCCGGAAGTGACCGGCATGTTTACCCGTCCGGAAGCCGAGCGCCTGCTGTTGCGTTCAGCGCTGCGTGATGGCGAAGTATTTACCCAACTGGTCAGGGGAAACGTACCCGGCCTGCAGCATGCTACGTCGGTACCGTTCTCGCTGGAAATGCTGGAGGCGGATTTTGTGCCGTTCAACCTCAATAGCACTGCAGGTCAGCAGGTTCGCCAGGGCATCATTGTGAACGACTGGGGGCGTCCCGTCGGGTACCGCGTTTACAAATATCATCCTGCGAACATGACGCGGTTCAGCGCGGAACTTAAAACCGTCTCTGCTGACAACATGCTTCACCTGGCACAGCGCAAGCGACTGCACCAGCTGCGGGGTATCAGCCTGATCCACGGGGTCATTACCCGTCTGTCAGACATCAAGGATTATGAAGAGAGCGAGCGCGTGGCCGCCCGTATTGCCGCTGCACTGGGCTTCTACATCAAGCGCGGCGATGCACAGTCACTTGGCGATGAAAGTGAGTTTTCACCGCCCGGTGGTCAGCGTCACTACGATATCGCGCCGGGCATGATTTACGACGAACTCCGACCCGGCGAAGACCTGGGCATGGTGGAGTCAAACCGCCCGAACGTTCACCTCTATGAATTCCGAAACGGACAGATGCGGGCTGTGGCCGCCGGTACACGCGGCAGCTATTCCAGCATTGCCCGGGACTATAACGGCACCTACAGCTCTCAGCGACAGGAGCTGGTGGAGAGCTTCGAAGGGTACAACGTCCTGCAACAGTGGTTTGTCGGCCAGCACAGCCGGCCCGTTTACCGCGCATGGCTGGCGATGGCGTTGCTGAGCGGCGTTGAAGTCCCGCCGGATGTGGATCCGAATTCTCTCTATAACGCGCTTTATCTCGGGCCGGTGATGCCGTGGATTGATCCGGGCAAAGAGGCGAACGCCTGGAAAGCCATTGTGCGTGGCGGTGCCGGTACTGAAGCGGAATGGGCGCGGGCAAGGGGGAAAAATCCTCAGGAGGTTAAGCGCCAGCGGCTGCGTGAAACTGAATTTAACCGTAAACACGGGCTGGTGTTTGATTCCGACGCCGCCAATGACAAAGGAGCGATGCCAGATGCAACGGCAAAACCAGACGATAAACGGCGTGAGCCGGACGATGATGATTAACCCCAGCGCCAGCCTGGCGGGTGTCGATGCGGCAAACGGCCAGTGCTGGTACGAAATCCGCGCGCTGGCTGCCGGACGGGTCGAAATCTTCCTTTATGACGTGATCGGCGGCTGGGGTATCACTGCCCAGCAGTTCGTCGCCGACTGTAAAGAGGCGGGGGTGTTTGAGGCCAGCGCGGTGGATTTGCATATCCACAGCCCGGGTGGCGATGTTATGCAGGGTTTTGCCATCTACAACACCCTGTCGCGGCTGAAAGCGAAGGTGGATATCTGGGTAGACGGCGTGGCGGCCAGCATGGCCTCGATGATTGTCTGCCTGCCCGGCGCCACGGTGCACATGCCGGAGAACGCCTGGATTATGGTCCACAAACCGTGGGGCGGCATTGCCGGTGACTCTGATGACATGCGCGACTATGCCGCCTGGCTTGACCGGAATGAAGCCCTGATGCTCAGCGCCTACATGAACAAAACCGGACTGGGGCAGGAGGAGCTGGAAGCGATGCTGAAAGCGGAGACCTGGCTTAACGGTGCCGAAGCGGTGGAAAAAGGTTTTGCCGACACGCTTGAACCTGAACTGCAGGCCGCGGCCTGTGTGAATGAAAATAAACTGAAGGATTACCAGAACATGCCAGAACAGATTAAATCCCTTTTTGCGCCGCGCGCCGAAGCTCCGGTGAATCAGCCACAGCAGCCTGCCCCTGTACAGCAGCCCGCGCCGGTACAGGCAAACCTGAACCCGCCAGCGCCACAACAGCCTGTGCAGCAGATGGCAAACATCGATATCACCGCGCTGGCCCAGCAGCTGCAGCAGCAGATGCAGACGGCGAACGCGGAGCGCGTGAATTCCGTCTCAGCCGTGTTTGAGGCGTTCCCGACCTTCGCGACGCTGAAGGCGGAATGCCTGGCCGATTTCTCCTGCAACGCCGAAAAGGCCCGCGACAAACTTCTGCAGGCGCTGGCAGCGGGTACCACCCCGAGCGCCGGTCCGGGTGCCATTCACCTTTATGCTGGCAACGGCAATCTGGTGGGTGATTCCATTCGCGCTGCGGTAATGTCCCGTGCGGGCTATGCGCAGGCCGAGAAGGATAACGCCTATAACGGTTACACCCTGCGCGAACTTGCGCGCGCTTCCCTGGTCGATCGCGGCATTGGTATCTCCGGAGCTGGTACGGCACAGTCGATGGTCGGGCTGGCGTTCACCCACAGCAGCAGCGATTTCGGCAATATCCTGATGGATGTAGCGCACAAGGCGGCGCTGATGGGCTGGGATGAGGCCACAGAGACGTTCGAACAGTGGACCCGCAAGGGCACGCTGACCGATTTCAAAACCGCGCACCGCGTCGGTCTGGAATCACTCGCATCGCTTCGCAAGGTTCGCGCCGGGGCGGAATATAAATATGTCACCATCAAGGATCGCGGGGAGCCAATTGCGCTGGCGACCTACGGCGAACTGTTCAGCATTGACCGCCAGACCATCATAAACGACGACCTGGACATGCTGACTCGTATCCCGCAGGCAATGGGGCTTGCTGCGCGTGCCACCGTGGGCGATCTGGTGTGGGCGGTGCTGACCAGCAACCCGAAAATGTCGGACGGTAAGCCGCTGTTCCACGCTGACCACGGCAACCTGGTCTCCGCCGACCTGAGTATCGAAGGCCTGGATACGGCGCGTAAGGCGATGCTGCTGCAAAAATCGGGCGATCGCCGTCTGAATATTCGCCCGGCCTACATGCTGACGCCAGTGGCTATCGAGTCCCGGGCTAACCAGCTGATCAAGTCTGCAAGCGTACCAGGCGCAGATGCGAACAGCGGTATCGTGAACCCGATCCAGAACTTTGTGACGGTGGCTTCTGAGGCCCGCCTGGACGACAGCAGCCCGACGGATTACTACCTGACCGCTGCACAGGGACGAGACACTATCGAAGTGGCCTATCTCGACGGCATCGACACCCCGTATCTGGAGCAGCAACAGGGCTTCACCGTTGACGGTGCCGCGTTCAAGGTGCGTATCGATGCAGGTGTGGCACCGCTTGACTGGCGCGGCATGGTTAAAGTCACCAAAAAATAACGACCGTCATCTGACGGTTTTTTATTACGGAGCGGCGCGTGCTGCTCCTTTTTTGTCTGGAGAGAAAAATGGCGAAAAATTATCAGCAGGACGGCAGCACCCTTGATTTTCAGAATACCGGTGCAACCGATATTCATTCGGGTGACGCCGTGCTTTCAGGGGCGCTGGTTGGCGTCGCTCACGATGACATCCCGGCAGGGCTGTGGGGCGTGCTGCACACCACGGGCGTGTTCGTTCTGCCAAAGGCAGCGGAAGCGGTCACTCTCGGCCAGAAGCTGTATCTGGCTGACGGTAAGCTGACAGCAGAAGCGGGGGAGGCGGCAGCACCGAACCCTCTGGCGGGCACGGCCTGGGCAGACTCGGAGGCTGATGTCGGAACTGTTCCGGTCCGGCTTGGCTACTGATGAACGGCTTTCGTCAACGCCTGTTAAAAGCGGATGCCCGGATTTCCCGGGCATTTGCCGAAGAGGTGCCTGCCGTCCTGTCTATCGACGCTGAGTTGCGTCCTGTTACCGTGATTTTCGAGACGCCTGATGCCCCGGTTGATGTGCCCGGCGGGGGGCAAATTCAGGATCGCTCTCCGGCATTCAGCGCGATGACCGCCGATATCGCGGGGCTTGAGAAGCATCACGGCGTTGAGATCAACGGCACGGCTTATCGTGTGACGCACGTCGGGGCTGATGAAGATGGCCGCACCCGCGTCACGCTGGTGTATGGCGCACCGGGTAAGGTGCAGCCGGATATCAATAAGTGGAGCTGACATGGCGCGTGAGTCCAGACTGCGACGGGATTTGCCTGTCGATATCGATGTGAATGCCATCTGGCGGATAGCGGAGCACATCGGTGCCACCCATAAACAGTTTCGGGCGGCGTACTCTCGCGCCCTGAAACGTACCGCCGCCACCTTGCGTAAAAAAGCGATGGCAGACCTGAAAGACGGGCTGGCGCCACGCAGCCTGGATCTGGTGCGCCGGCGTCTGCTTTCCTTTCGTCTTGATCGCGCCTCTCAGTCACAACTGGATAATTTTCGTCTCTGGTTTGGTCTCAATGCCATCAAGGTAAAAGACCTGAAAGGCCGGATTAACGGGCGGGTCAGGCCTCACCATACCCGGCGGGATAAATCCACCGGGCGGTATATAAAGGCGCGACGCCAGGCAGAAAACGCGGGCTTTACCCCAAAGGGCAGCCTGCTTTCCCCGCGCACGTTTGAAAACGGGGAGGTGGCGCGCTCCCGCCGTGAAAACCGGCGGACGGTGGTTATTCGCGATCCGGATTCCCGTCGTACCCGCGAGGCGGAAGTGGATATTTATGAGCCGATGCTGAACTACATCGAGGATAACGCCTTTGCGGAGGCGATGGAGATTTTCATGCATCACTTTGAAACCGATCTGCGCGGGCGTGTGAAAGCCCGTATATCTGTCTGAGGTAAACCATGGCTGAGCCATTGCTGCTGGGGCAGTATCACGATGCTGTCACCGGCGCGCTGAAAAAAATTGACTGGGTGCGCGACGCCGATGCCTATCCGGAAAAAAATGTCCCCCGATTTACCGGACTGACCACCCCGGCGGTCTATTTCTCCATTAACGGCTGGGAACAGGGCGGGGGCAACGAGGGGCAGCTCAACGTTAATCTGTCCTGCGATTTGTTCGTGGTGGTGGATGCAGCCGGGGCAGGTGTCAGTCGCCCGGAAATTTTCCTGCGCACGGCGGCCGCAGATATCACGCAGTGGATTGACGGCCAGCAGTTCGGCCTGACCCATCTGGAGCCAGCCATCTTTATCGATGCAGCACGCGATGAGTTTGATCCGCGCATGGATGATTACCTGGTCTGGCGAATCTCCTTCACACAGTCAGCCGCCTTTGGTGCGGATCCGTTTGCACAGCTGAATGCCCCGCTGAAAGCGGCCTGGCTGGGCAAGGCACCGGATATCGGTCGGACACATGTGGATGACTATCAGCTGATTTACGAGGCAAAACCCGATGAGTGATATCGAGGGCGATTTACAGCGCCGTCTGGCAAATATTGTCAGGCGCGGGGTTATTCATTCCGTAAAGCATGACGGCATACCGAAATGCCGGGTGGACCTGGGCGACATCACCACCACCTGGCTACCGCTCTGCCAAGGCTTTTCGGGTGTTAACCGGGCTGACTCCAATCCGTATGCGGTCGGGGATGCGGTCACGGTACTTTCGGAGGCGGGCGAGCTGAATAATGGCCGGGTGTTTCCCGGCTGGAATACCGGCGCGCTGCCGGTACCGGAGGGCAGCGACAGCGAGCATATCACCCGATACGGCGACGCTACCGAGATCCGCTATGACCGTGCCGCGCATGCCCTGACCATTACCCTGGCGGAGGGCGGCACCTACAAAATCATCGGGAAAGGTACGCTGGACGGTCCGGTGGAAATTACTGAAACCCTCACCGTGCAGGGCGTGTCGCAATTCAATGCCGACGCGAACGTGGCCGGAAATATTGGTGCAACTCAGGAGATTTCGGACGGTACCGGGAAAATGAGCGCGATCCGCGAAACTTACAATGGCCATGACCATGAAGAAAATGGTGACGGCGGCGGTACCACGAATCCCCCCAATCAAAAAATGTGACCTGCCGCGGCAGGTTTTTTTATGCCTGGAGAAAATGAATGGCAAATTTACATGGTGTGGAAACGATCGAACTGACATCCGGTACGGTCGCGGTCACGACGATCCAGACGGCTATTATCGGTCTGGTGGGTACCGCGCCGGATGTCTCAGCCGGAACGCCGGCAGCGGGTACCGTCGGGACGCCTATTCTGGATAACGTTGTCGAATTTACCGCGACGAAGGCCGGCAGGGCGGGCAATGTCCTGCTGGCTGAGGCGGTAGCCGGGGTGCCTGATGCAGAAAATCCCGCCGCGGTGGAGACGACGGCTGTGTGGGACGCAACGGCTTTAACGTTGACCATCACGCTGGGCTGTGATGAATCCGGCAAGCTGACGGCAACGCCAGCAGAGGTGGTCACGGCCGTGAACGCGGTGGCGGATGTGAAAGTGACCGCGAAGGGTACCGGCAGCGGTATTGTCACGCCGTTCAGCCTGCAGCTCTCCGGTGGCGAGGATGAGCCGTTCCCGCTGAATACGCCGGTGGCAATTGTCGGTACCACGATGCTCTCCCGCCTGGGGGAGAAGGGCTCGCTGAAACCGGCGCTGACCGAAATCAACGATCAGCGAAATGCCCTGACGGTGGTGGTTCGTGTGTCGGAAGAAACCGACGAAGCGAAACAGCGTGCAGCGGTGCTTACCGGGATCGGCTCGCTGTCATCTGCAAAATCGGTGACGACGTACCAGCCCCGAATCGTCATTGCGCCGGGGTTCAGTGAGGATGACGCCGTGGGCAAGGCACTGGAAACCGTTGCCGGCAAACTACGCGCAGTGGCGTATGTAGACTGTGAATCCGGCGCCACCCTACAGGAAGTGGTTCAGCGTCGTCAGTCCTACGGCATGCGTACTGAGCTGCTGCGCCCGCGCGTTCAGGTCAGCAATGCCGACGGCCAGCTGGTCTACCGTCCGTATTCAGCGTTTGCGGCGGGACTGCGCGCCCGTATCGACTTTGAGAAGGGCTGGTGGTGGAGCAAATCCAACCAGGACATCAACAATATCCTCGGCGTGGAGCAGGTCGACGAGTTCATTCTCGGCGATGAAAACTGCGATGCGAACCTTCTCAACATGCAGAACGTCTCCACTATTATCCGCCGTGCCGGGTTTAAGCACTGGGGTAACCGCCTGTGCGGAACCAATCCCCAGTGGCGCTTTGAATCGGTTCGCCGTACCGCCGACGTCATCGAGGACAGCATTCAGGAAACGATGCTGGAATATGTTGACCGTCCGCTTGACCGTGAAAATGCCGACGACATCATCGGCACCATCAACGCCTGGATGCGTCAGCTGATCGGCCTCGGTGCCATTTTCGGCGGTCGTGCCTGGCTGGATGAGGAGCTTAATACCGCTGAGAGCATGGCGGCTGGTGTTTTGTACATCAACTATGACTTTGGTCCGAAATCGCCGACTGAACTTATCAGCCTGCGCGTCCGGGTGAATAACAACTATGCGCTTGAGGAGATGCTGGCAGCATGAGCGAAAAAAACACGTTACGCGTCTGGACCTTCTTCCGGCAGGGGATCCGTATTCAGGGCGCACATGAATTTACGCCGCCGGCATTGTCCATTGTCAAAACCGATTTGCGCACCGGCGCACAGGACGCCCCCTCTCCCGTGGATGACGGCATGGAGGCGCTGACCTGCCAGCTGAAGTTTTACGGGGTGGACACGGACATGCTGACTGCCTTTGGTTTTGTCAGTGGCAGTCGCCCGCGTTTTACGGCCTATCAGGGCTATCTGGCGAACGGCACCGCGCTGGGCACCATCGAGGAGATCGAGGGCTTTGTACAGACCGTCACGCCGGATGCGCGGGGCAAAGACAGCCTGTCCGAAAATGCCGTCACAGTGGACATCGCCGTGAGCTATTACCGCCAGACCAAAGACGGCCGCGAGCTCTTTGAAATTGATACGGAGCGCTTCTCGCGCCGGGTAAATGGCGTGGATGTGTTGTCCGGCCTGGCGGCGAAAGTCCGTCTCTGAGCCTGTCTTTATCCTGTAACGGCCTTCGGGCCGTTTTTACTTTACGGAGAGTGTTATGAGTTTTCCTGGTGAAACCCGCGTTATCAAACTGTATTCCCCTGTTTCCTTTGAGAACGGTGGCCTGCTCGAACAGGTGACGCTGCGCGAGCCGCTGGTGCGCGATCGCATTGCTTTTTCCAAGGATCGGGGCAGCGAAGAAGAAAAAGAGGCGCGCATGATTGCGCTGCTGTGCAATCTCAGTGAGCAGGATATCTGGCAGCTGACAGCGGCAGATTATGCGCAGCTGCTGGACACATTTAATGTTTTTATGCTCCCGCCCGGGGAGCGACCGAAAGAAGCCTGATCCGGGCGATACGCTTTCTCGGGCGGCGCCTGCATTTTCCCATGACGGAATACCTGGATATGCCGTTCAGCGTGTTTTCTGATTTTCTCACCGACGAAGTGGAGGCGGTAAATCGTGGCCGGACTAAGCCAGAATCTTAAGGCCGTCATTACGTTTGGCGGCAATATCGACAGCTCATGGAATCGTTCAGCGAACGGCCTGCTAAAGAGCCTGAAGGACGTCGGGAAGCAGTCAGAAAAACTGACCAAAGACCAGGCGAAGCTGGCGGCGGAGATTAAAAAAGCAAAGCTTGCCGGGCAGAGCCTTGGCGATCTGAAACGGCGTTACAGCGATGTGTCCCGTGAAATCCATAAAACGGAGTCCGAACAGCAGAAGCTGAACCAGCAGATGCAGAAGGCGCAGCGGCTGGCGTCATTTAAAGGGGCCGGTAAAGGCCTGTTTCGCCGCGGTCTGGGTATCGCCGGACAGCTGGGCGGCATGGTGGCACCGGGGCTGGCGATCGGCGGCGGTGGGGTGGTGGCTTCCGCGCTGGGCACCCTGATAGCACCGGCGGCTACCAATGCGGAGACGGCCCGACGTGCGGGCGTGGCGAAAAGTTATGGCGTGGACATCCCGACGTTTGATGCCTGGGACACCCTCGCAAAACAGTACGACATGAACGGCGAGAATATCGGCGATCTGTTTGAGGAGTATCTGCACAAGGCAGGGGAATACAAGCAGAACGGTAAGCAGGGCTCGCTGCAGGACGCGTTTGAGACGCTCGGGTTTAAGGCGGGGGATTTGGCCGGGCTCAGCGATATGGCACAGTTTGAAAAAATCGTTGAGCGCGCGCTCAGCCTGCAGGATGAGTCGAAAGCTTCATTTGCGCTGGATTCGCTGTTTGGCGGCGAGGCCAGCAAGCTCCTGATGCTGCTGAAGCAGTCCGGGAAGAGTTACCGCGACCTGATGGACGAGCAGAGCCGGTATAACCTCGTCACGAAAGAGGGGGCTGAAGGTGCAATGGAGGGCAACCGCGCTATTACCAACCTGCAGACCGTCTTCTCTTCTGCTGTGGCGGAAATCTCCGGTCAGCTCGGTAACGAACTGGCGCCGGATGTGCGCCGTCTGACGGACGATATGGCGGAGTGGTTTAAAGGCGGGGGGATCAAGCGCATCGTCAGTTTTCTGCGTAATGACCTCTACCCCGGCGTGCTGACGTTCGGGCAGGGGATCTTTTTCGTCGGAAAAGTGGCGTACGCGCTGGCGAAAAAACTGTCCTGGCTGCTGCCGGATGAGCGAAGCGATCAGCGGGACGTGCTCAAATCGCTGGCCATGACCGGCTCGGTCGATATCGCCCGCATGACCGCGCAGCGCAACGGCCAGGGAGAGTGGTTCGAACAGCAGCTTAAAGAAAAACCGGATCTGCCGGACGATGTGAAAAAATCCTACCGTGATACGCGGGGCTTTTTCCGTGATGACGAGGAGACATTTAACACCACCCTTGATAAATATCTCACCCCGGAGAACAGTGGCGCACTGTTCGGGACGGACTGGTTAATGAAGCCGGCACAGCCGCAGTCTGTCACGTCCGGTACCGGCCCTACGGCATGGGATCATTATCCCCGGACCCTGCTGTCGCCGTTACCGCCAGAAACATCGCCGCAGGTGGTACCGGACATTACGGAGCAGGATTCACTCCAGCAGGCTACCAGCACAGAGGCTGAAGGTCGCTGGGATATGTTGCTGCAGAAGCTGGATTCAACAGATGCTCCCGCCGCACCCCGACAGCTGACAGACAATCGCCGCTTTGAATACCGGTTTGAAATTCATTGTGCACCCGGGCAGGACGAGCGGGCGATTGCTGATGAGGTCGAGGGTATGACGAAAAGCAGCCCTGCTTTTAATGGTAATAACAGCATGCTGGACGGAGGGCAAATCTGGTGAGTGAAATTATTCCTGTCTTTGAAGACTTCGGGCAGGCCGGTGCCAGCGCGGCGCGTGGTGCCCAGGCCGCCCGGGTGATGATGATGCTGGGCGATTTCGCCTTTTCCATCGATACCACGGCGTATAACCAGCTGACCCGTGAGGCCAGCTGGCGATGGAGCGAGCTGGAGCGCATCGGCAAACAGGACCTGCTGCAGTACACCGGCAAGCCTGGGCGAACCGTCCGGCTTGAGGGAGAATCGCATGCCTTCTTTCGTAAGGGGGTGAATGCCGTTAACGATCTCTACGATCTCGCCGACCAGAACAAGCCACAGCAGCTGGTCAGCGGTGAAGGGGATGTGCTGGGCTGGTGGGTGGTGATCGACTTCTCCGACACGACAAACCGTTTCCTGCCCGGTGGTGGCCACCGAAATAAAAACTGGACGATGACGCTGAAACATTATGCCGATGACATATCAAACCCGTGACGGTGATGTGCTTGATGCAGTCTGCGCAACGCATTACGGCACGGAAAACCTGTCTTTTATCGTGACGCAGGTACTTGAAGCGAATCCGGGGCTGGCTGATATCGGTGCGGTTTACCCGTCAGGTCTCTTTATTACCCTGCCGGATCTGGCTCCGCCGGTTCAGGATTCTGCTTTCAGCCTGTGGGATTAATATGACTGAACAGATAGTTAAACCGGAATATGCTCCCGCTTTCAGCGTCAGCGCCGAGGGGAAAGATATCACCCGCGCGCTGCAGCAAAGTCTGGCAGAGCTGACGCTGACCGATTATGGCGGTGCCACGACAAAGGCGGATGAGCTGAAAATCACGCTGCTGTCGGAAACGCTCCCTTTGCCGACAAAAGGGGCACGACTGCGCGTGGCGCTGGGGTTTAATGACCAGCTGGTGGATAAGGGCTGGTTTGTGGTGTCCGGCGTCGGCAGCAGCGGTCCGCCGCGGCGTATCGAGATTTATGCCACCGCCGCGCCCATGAACGCGCAAAAACAGCCCGGTGATGTGCTCAGCCAGAAAACACGCAGCTGGGATAACATTCGTCTGGCGGATCTGGTCAGGACCATCGCCACGGAAAACGGGCTGAAGTCAAAAGTAGCCGCGGAGCTCGCCGATATCCATATTGACCATGTTGACCAGGTGGCAGAATCGGATGCGAACCTGCTGACCCGGCTTGCCAGGACCTGGAATGCGGTCAGCAAACCTTCCGGCGGTTACTGGCTTTTTCTCCGGCAGGGCGCAACGGCTAACGCCTCAGGTGAGCAGACCGGGGAGCTGGTTATCACCCCGGAGGAAGTCTCAAACTGGTCATACAGTGAGGGCGAGCGGGGGAGTTCGACGGGGAAAGCCACCGGCAGCAGCGGTAAGTCATCGGGAAAAATCGGTGTGCGCTATTACGATGAAGCGGACGGGAAGACCAAAACTACCACTGTTGACCATGACGGCCCCTCGATGGCGAATCCGTATACCCAGCCGGCAAAGGCCACCGCCGACCAGCAGGCCAAATCCAGAAAGACGCAGGCCCGCCGCAATGAGCAGAAGATGACGGTTACCGGCCCGTGCCGACCGAAACATGTTCCCCTCACGGCAGAATCCGGCGTGTCCACGTCCGGCTTTGGCGAGCGTGAAGATCGCGCCTGGGTGGTTGAATCTCTCGCCTTTTCCCTGACGGCCGCCGGGTTCAGCTACACGTACAACCTGGTGGTTGATATTCGCAAGCCTGCTAAATCATCTAAAAAATCCGGCAGCAAGGATAAATCCGGCCCGGATTATTTCGGTTAACTCTCCGCCTCCTGGCGATCCTCATACGGAAAAAAAAATGAACGGTGTAAACAGCCGGACCGGTAAACGCCTGTCCGGCAGCGATCATCTGCGCCAGTCCGTCAGCGATATCCTTTCCACGCCGCTCGGCAGCCGTGTGCTGGTTCGTGATTACGGCAGTGACCTGTTTTCGCTGGTGGACAACCCTCGCGACGACCTCACCCGACTGCGGATTATCGCGGCCACGGCCTCAGCGCTTGCACGCTGGGAGCCCCGGTTGCGGGTCACGCGTGTGATGGTCACTTTCCCTGCTGATGAAACAGGGTGTGTCGTCGATATCGAGGGGATCAATAAAGAGAATAATTTTCCCGTCAGCACCGGAGGCATACAGATTTATGGCAAGTAGTTACGACGTAATTAACCTTTCTGCGCTGGCGGTACCGGATGCGATTGTGGTACCGGATGCCGCCGATATTTTTACCCGCTGGCTGGCGCGCCTGCGCGAACTGGATCCAGAATTCGACGCGCTGGTCGAATCTGATCCGGCGTATAAACAGGGGGAAATCAACGCTTACCAGCTCAACCTGGCGTTTCAGCGTGTCAATGATGCGGTACGTGCTGTTTTCCTTGCCAGCGCCAGAGGAGCCGATCTTGACCAGATAGGTGCGGGTTTTAATGTTTCCCGCCTCGTGATAAATCCCGGCGATCCGGATGCCGTGCCACCCGTCGATCCTGTCTATGAAGACGATGACGCTTTCCGTGAGCGTATCCAGCTTTCGTGGGCGCAGCTGAATACGGCAGGTGCGCGCAACGCATACCGCTTTCATGCCAAATCCGCGGATAACGGTGTGCTGGATGCGGATGCCTATGGCCCGGAAACGCACAACCGCCCGGGTGAAGTGGATGTCTATGTCCTGTCGCGAACCGGTAATGGTGAGGCCAGCCCTGGCCTGACGGAAAAGGTGATGAGCGAACTAAGCGCCGATGAGGTCAGGCCTCTGACTGATTATGTCAGCGTCAAAAGCGCCACCATTGTCAGTTATGCGGTAACAGCTGAACTGGACATACCCGACGGACCGGATGCGCAGACGGTGCTGGAGCATGCCATCAGCACGCTGACCAGCTACACCCTGCTTTCACATCGCATAAACGGCCTTGTGCCGCTTTCCGCGATTTACGCTGCACTCCAGCAGCCCGGTGTTTCCAGAGTCAGGCTGATAAGTCCGGCCGCAGATCTTGAAGCGGCCGCCGGGCAGGCTCCCTGGTGTAGTGCAATAAACGTCACCCGCAAAGGAGGCTCCGGTGGATAAATTTCGTTCCCTGCTACCGCCCTCCGCCATTCAGCCTGAGCGGGCGCAGGAGCAGGCCAGCTCGGAGCAGATCACCGAACTGGATACGGGCATGGTGCGTAAGGTGAAAGACCCCGATACCTGCCCGGCGCACTTGCTGCCCTGGCTAGCATGGGAATTTGCGGTTGATTCCTGGGAAGACGCTTGGACAGAGGCTGAAAAGCGGCAAGTGTTAAAAAATGCCGCCTATGTCCATCAGCATCGCGGTACTGCCGGCGCTGTCAGGCGGTCACTGAGCGCTGTCAGTCTCCCGACGACAGTGGTGGAGTGGTGGGAGGATCAGCCGCGTAAGGCTCCCTACACCTTCCGCGTTGAGGTTTACAGCCTTCAGGAAGTTGATGACGCTCTGTATCAGCGTATCCGGCGGCAAGTCGATAAAGCGAAAAACCTGAGGAGTCTGTTGACCTCCATTGACGTGATTGCCGACCTGGGCGCAAAGGGAACTTATTATACCGGCGGTGCTGTTACCGCCTGGATTGATGTCGATATTGAGGCAGGAGTTTAGCCATGGCTGAGAAATATTACAGTATTCTGACCAACAGAGGTAAAGAGCTGGAGGCACAGTCTTCTGCGACCGGTAAACCCGTAATTATTAAGGACTTTGTGGTGGGTGACGGTAACGGCCAGCCCGTAACACATGATCCGGCATTCACTGCCCTGATCCATGAGGTGTATCGTTCGGGAATTTCAGCGTTGCAGGTCTCGCCGGATCAGGCGAATCAGTTTATTGCGCAGCTGGTACTGCCTCCCGATGTGGGGGGCTTTGTTGTTCGTGAGGTCGGGCTGTTAACCGATGCCGGCGAACTGTATGCCGTGGCGAACTGTGCAGCAATTGAGAAGCCGGTAAGTGGTATCAGTGTAACGCTCCAGTTTCGCCTCGCCGTGTCAGAAACGGCGGATATCGAACTGAAGGTGGCAACAGGTGATGGGCTGTTCCTTCGCCAGGATGCGAACCTGCGCGATGTGAAGGATGCCAGCGAATCCCGGAAAAATATTGGGCTGAAAGGGGCCGCTGTACTGGATGTTGGCACAACGGCGAATACAGTCGCCGCCGGGGATGACCATCGTATCGTTAATGCCCTGCAGAAAGAAAATAATCTTTCTGATGTTCAGGATAAGGCATTAGCCAGAGAACATTTAGAACTCAGGGCGGCGGCTGTCAGGGATGTTGCTGACAATGCAGCGGGTGCGCTCGTGCCGGTTGGTTATAAAGGGAACTTTAGTTCCGACTCGAATCATGGTGCGATTGATTTTGCGACTTACCCCTTTGTCGTCGGTGAATCATTGTTTATTGATACGCGTGGGTGTACCAATAACCCACCGTTCATTACTCAGGATTTTTATTATATAGATGTCGTGTGTGCCACCGGCCCCGCTCAGGGGGGGAGGGTAAACAGGCCGTTGATCCAGTTCGTCAGTTACACGAATTCAAAGTTAACCCTTGCCATTCGGGAAGATGATGGTACTACCATAGGCTGGCGCTATTTCAGGGCGGTGCAATACGATTCTGATAATAATACGGTAACCATTCCGGGGGCGCTTAAGGCTGTCAATGGCGGTGCAGAGCTTTCACAAAATGCGATAAATATCCGTGGTTCAGGTAATAAACACCTCTGGTTTTTTGATGCTTCCGGTGCAGAAATGGGGCTCGTTTATGCCTCAGATGATAAAGTGCTTCATCTTCGCGCAGCGCAGGGACCTTCAGTAGATGTTCAATCAAACGGAAACGTGATTGCGCCTAACTATCTTGAGGCAAAGGATGATATCCATTCAGGGCGAAACATCAGCAGTGTGGGGCTGATTCAGGCGGGGAAGGGCCTGTACGACACGCCAGGAGTACGGGTGTACTCGCCCAATAACCCACCGCCACAACAGGATTTAAGCCCATACGCGAGACGTGACTCGATTACTACCGTTGGACTTTCATCCAACAATCCTGCATACCCCTATATGCGGCAGGAATCAACTGGGGCGATTATCAATCTTGCTCCGCAAGACTGGGTTAGCGGTAATTTTGCGACAATTGCATGGACGTCGTCTAACTTCTTGCAGGGTGGCGTAAGGTTAGCTTCACCTGGAACGGCAGATAACGGAAATAATGATGGTAACTTTGCATATGCTCCAGATGGGGCTGTAGTTACTGCTGTGATGCAAAAGACAAACTATACGGCAGTACAATTTCGATATATTCAATATAACATCAACGGTAACTGGTATACTGCATGGGTATCTTAATGGAAATGCAATCAGGAGTGTTTAAAAAATACAACCCATTAGACATCTGGGAGAACTATACAGCGGAACAGGTCGCTAAGTTTTCACAATGTGAACTTGAATTATATTACATTGCAAAAGCTCCAGATATGAATGTCGTTTTTCTAAAGGATGAGTATGGAAATGATTGGTATCAGTGGTTAAAGACGCTCTCTAAAAAGACTCTAAAAATATCATACGATCCTAAAACAAAAAAAATAATTCATTTTTCCTATGATGCTAGTTCGATTTTTCCTATTAATCAGGTTGTGGTGGAAGTCTTACCGGAAAATGTACCAGATGGATTTGTTGATGCTGGATATAATGCGTTTGGAGGTTCTTTTATCTTTGATGAAGGGAAAATTATCACTGCGCCAGTGGATGATGAGCTAAAAGCTCAACGCAAAAAACAGGAGTTATTAGCCTACGCAAATAATATAATTGAGTCTCTTAAAGACGCTATTGATTTAGGGATGGCAACAGAAGAAGAACAAAATACTTTATTAGCGTGGAGGCAATATCGAGTGCTTTTATTGCGAGTTGATACATCGCATACACCTAATATAATCTGGCCGATAACACCTTCGTCATAGTTGCAGGAGATTTATAAAGTAAAAACTAAGAAGCGCTGATTTTTAATCAGCGCTTGGAAAATCACTGCTTGATTATTTTCTGAAATGGACGATGGAAAAGAAGGGTGCAAGCTTTAGCTATTTTGACTTTAAAGGAACGGCTTGAATAAATAGCCTTCCATGCTTCATCCTTTTTTTTCATGGTTATATCGTCACTCCGATTGCCGATGGTGGTTACACTCTCATAAACTGGGTTGGTGCTGATGTATTCAGGTATAACCCCACGTAAATTAATAAAGCCGAATTCTTTAAATGTCTGCCACTGATCGGCTACGCACCAAACAGGGAATAATTTTTTGTAAAGAATGCGAGCGGCGGATTTATTTATAATATAAGCATGAGAAAAGGCTGCATTATAAACATCATGAACAGAATGTCCGTTAGATAATTTTAAAATACTTTTATTGTTGTAATGGTTAACTTTAGAAAGCAAATAAACAAATGGAATGTTTTTCGGAATTGATAACTCAATTTCATCAAGGAAAAAAGAAATATCTTCAGGTAAGAAAATGTCATCTTCAAGCACCAGCGCGCAATCATCTTTGGAAGCATCCAGTGCTTTATAAACTGTCAAATGGCTCAGGGAACATCCAATTTCCCCAGGAGTCACCGCGTAGCTATGTTCTCTTTTCAAAAGAGAAAATACATTTTCCGGAATACATTTTCCGTTTACAGCTGGAATTAACTCGTAATCAAGCATTAGACGCTTTGCTTGGGATTCCATTGATTCCCTTCGTTCAGTATCTCCTTCCAGATTAATAATATATATTTTCATTATTTAGAAGCTCCTTGCCAATAATCACTTGCCATACTTGAAAGAATTATTGTAGTGGAAAAAATAACTATCAGTTCTATTGATGTCAACAATACATCTGTGGAACCATAGAATAAAACAGCTAAGGTAGGTATACCAACTGGCCCAATTATAGCCGGGTGGCTACTTTTAAAAATCAGCATAAAGAAAAAAACAAACAATACAAGTATGCCGAAAATGCCAAAAATTGATGCGTATTGAATAAATTCATTATGTAAATGCACTGTTAGATAACCTGCTGCTTCTGATTTCTCGTTAGCATTTTTCAAAAAATTAGTTATTTCATTGTTTCGATGAGTCTCACTTTGTCCAAAAGGTGATTTAGCAAAAGCCATGGCTCCAAGTTTCCACATGCTGAATCTGGCTCCCAGAGATGTATGGTCATTTCCAAGATTGTACTCCCTTATTTCAATCATCGTGGAATCGATACGATTAATTATTATTTTGGAATTTAAGGAAGCAACTACTACCAATGACAAAATTGAAAGAATCAGCGTTTTGAAATTAAGTAACTTATCTCGCCACATCCATGAAAGAAGCAACAGCAAACCGAGCAAAGGATGAATAAGCATGGCCGCTCTTGTTTGAGTTAAGAAAATGATATAAGTGGAAATGATAAGAACGATTAATTGAAATAGATATTTCTTTTTAGTTTTAATAGTAGCTGCTATGATCGCTGAAAAAGCTAATGAAAATGCACTGAAAGCATATGCCGTCAGAGTTGCTCTATTAATGCCAAGAAGAATGCGCGTATCGCTATTCATTCCCTGCAAGATTCCATAAGTGCTTGCAACAATGAAAGCTAAAGACATCACTGATACTATGATCGTAGCGCTGGGGAATTTGTTTAGCTTATCCTTACCGTTTAAGATAAAGAGAGAAATTATTGCTGCTATAAACCATCTTTTTCCAGGTGTAAATAACAATTCAGATGAGGTTTCTCCTGATAAAAATCCAGATAACAATGACCAAGCCAAGAAAAGAACAGATAGCATCAAAAAAGAAAAAGTAATCCTGTTGCAATTTATTTGCTCTTCTTTTTTGAATAAATTGAGTAATAAACCTGCTAACGATAAATATCCGCACCAATAAAATATTACGCGCGAAGTTTTTTCATGGATAAATGCACAAGGCAGCACTATCAATAAAAGCGTAAATGTTGTTATGTAAAGTGCTTTACTAATGAACTGCACTTGTTGTGAATTAATCATTTTTTGCATATCCTTTTATCATCAACTCTTCATGATATATATTGTTAACATCATTATCAAATTCTAGTGAAGCCCTTCCTCATTTTATGCTAACTGAGCAGCCTGACTATATGCAACAGCGGGCTGCCCTGTGTAGTTAAGATTGCATCCACCGATCACGTGCTCGCCGTGCTATAGCGATCATTTTCTGTATCTCTCCGAGAGTGAATTTTTCTACTTCATCGCACGGCATCACCACGTAGCCGGAGCGAATCAGATGCTCTAGGCATGAATCGGGGTTCATAATTACTTCACCAGGCATAAGAGGGTGGCAGGCCACGGGCAGGCCATTTTCGAAGTAGGTTATTACTGCGTAACTTTGTCGAGCAGATACCTCACTTACTTGCGGAGTTGCCTCCAAAACCTCTTTATCGAGGACGTCTAATACCCATCTGCGGAATTCTTTTGCGACCGGCGTCCTGGCGAACATGGCGATCAGATGGGCTCCGCGAAGGGAGAAGATGCGGACTTTTTTTCGATAATTTCCTGAGGTCACTGATTCAGTGACCTGAGTCATTTCTGATGTGAACTCTTCTTCATTTTGGTTGTATAGGTTGGTTATTGATTTAGTGCTTGAGTATTCGAGAGCTTCTGCAATCTGGGAAGACGTTAACCAGAATTTGTTGTCGCGGATAGCTGGTGTGAAAGTATGACTACGGAAAGTTAACTCAGTATTCATGGGATAATCCTTTGCTGCTTAAGTTATCACCACTGCTGACGCCAATCAGTGAGGTGGTGAGACGTACAGGGTTGGCGTAACCGGCAGCAAAGACCCGGCGCGGATTTCTCCGCCCCTGCACGCCCCACCATAATTCGAAAGTGACCGTGCTCAACGCATAAAAAAACCGCTTGGCGCGGTTATGCGCTCTGCTGATTCCGGGACGCCAATCCCGACACCAGATTTTGCTGGTGCATGGCGAGTATGGGAAAAAATCATTTTCATGTCAACGGCGGTTAAAAAAGTTCTTAACATCCAATAAAAAAGTGCCACTAAAAAGAGTCGATTTTGGGGGCAAATTTGGGGGCAATATCGTGCTGGGGGCATGATTTGGGGCAATAAAATGACCATTATTGTCCGATAATGTCCGCAATTCAATTTTATTAAGCCACTGATTAATAAGTAAGTTATTGTTTAAGCGGTGATTGTGATTTTCGCTGTGCAGTCTAACGCTGATTATGTTGCTGTGGGGATAAACATTCAGTAAACCGGGGAAAAGCAACCCCCTTTCCGGGCGGAAAGGGGGGGAAGGAACGTTACTTCAGCTCATCAACCATGGTGATGGCGCGGCCAATGTAATTCGCCGGAGTCATGGCCTTCAGGCGGGTTTTCTCTTCTTCCGGCAGTGCCAGACCGTCGATAAACTGTTTCATGCCTTCGGCATCGACGCGTTTACCGCGGGTCAGCTCTTTCAGCTTCTCGTACGGTTTTTCGATACCGTAGCGGCGCATCACGGTCTGAATCGGCTCTGCCAATACTTCCCAGTTGTGATCCAGCTCGTCCAGAAGACGGTCACGGTTCACTTCGAGCTTGCTCACGCCCTTCAGGGTGGACTGATACGCGATCAGCGCGTAGCCAATGCCCACGCCCAGGTTACGCAGCACGGTGGAGTCGGTCAGGTCGCGCTGCCAGCGGGATACCGGCAGCTTGCTCGCCATATGCTGCAGCACGGCATTCGCCAGGCCCAGGTTGCCTTCGGAGTTTTCGAAGTCGATTGGGTTCACTTTGTGCGGCATGGTGGAGGAGCCAATTTCCCCGGCGATGGTCTTCTGCTTGAAGTGGTTCAGCGCGATGTAGCCCCACACGTCGCGATCGAAGTCGATCAGGATGGTGTTGAAGCGCGCGATGCAGTCAAACAGCTCTGCAATGTAGTCGTGCGGCTCAATCTGGGTGGTGTACGGGTTCCACTGGATCCCCAGAGAGGTCACGAACTCTTCGCTGAACTGATGCCAGTCCACTTCCGGGTACGCGGCAATGTGGGCATTGTAGTTACCGACCGCGCCGTTGATTTTACCCAGAATTTCAACCTGCTCCAGCTGACGATACTGGCGCTCCATACGGTACGCCACGTTCGCCATCTCTTTACCCATCGTGGATGGGGTGGCTGGCTGGCCGTGAGTACGGGAAAGCAGCGGAATGTCACGGTATTCCACGGACAGCGCTTTCACCGCGTCGATGATTTTACGCCAGTAAGGCAGCACCACTTCTTTACGCGCGGTGGAGAGCATCAGCGCGTGAGACAGGTTATTGATATCTTCGGACGTACAGGCGAAGTGAATGAACTCGGATACCGCATGCAGGGCCGGGACGCTTTCCACTTTCTCTTTCAGGAAATACTCAACCGCTTTCACGTCGTGGTTGGTGGTGCGTTCAATGGTCTTAATGCGCGCGGCATCTTCTTCGCTAAACTCAGCAACGATTTTATCAAGGTAATCGTTTGCCTTTTCGTCAAAAGCAGGAACTTCCTTGATTGCTGCCTGGGCGGCCAGCTTCTGCAGCCAGCGTACTTCAACCTGAACACGGAACTTCAGCAAACCATATTCGCTGAAGATCCCGCGCAGCGCGCTGACTTTATCGCCGTAGCGTCCATCGACAGGGGATACGGCGGTCAGTGAGGATAATTCCATAATTCGCAACTCCGGGAGGTTAACAATGAGCAAGAATTTGTTTTGCCTGAGTGGTCAGGCGATTACGAGAAAACATTAGCTGCAGGCGGCCACCGCCAACCTGATGCCACAGCACGGCGGCGCGGATCCCAGCCAGCAGGGAAGCGCGGACCTTCGCCTGCACCTGCGGGCTTTGCAGTACGGCAGGGGAGCCGGTGACCTGAATGCGCGGGCCCAGCGGGCTGATGACGTCAACGTAAATGCCCGCCATGGCGCTCAGCAGCGTTTCAGACTGCAGGTCAAAATGGTCGAGCTGACGCTGTAGCCCGGCGATGCGATCGCCCAGGGTATTGAGCGCGCCTTTCGCCGCGCTCAGCTTACGCTCAAGCACCATCAGGCTTAAGGTGTAGCGGGTCAGTTCCGCGTTTAACCCCTGACGGCTACTGGCGTTAAGCACGCCAAGCAGGGTTTCAAGACCGAGACGAAGATTGGTTTCGCTGCCGCCGAACACGCCCAGGGTTGAACCGGGGTTGAGGTCGATAACGCTGTTGAGCAAAACGTGCAGGGCATCAGCGTCACAGTGACCCTGATGCGCCAGCTGTTGCACCAGACGAGCAGACTGGCAAATTCCTGCCAGCGCCAGGGTGATGTCATAATAATTCTTCGCCACACGGTCTCCTTTATGTGTGCAATCGGTTAAACAGCGGGCAGCGGCAGGCGCTGTTCAATGATCCCGCCGCCCAGGCAGATTTCGCCGCTGTAGAAGACAGCAGACTGGCCCGGGGTAACGGCGGCGACCGGCTCGTCGAAACGGACGTCAATACGGTCGTCATCAAGCGCGGTGATGGTGCAAGGAATATCGGTCTGGCGGTAGCGCGTTTTCACCGTGCAGCGCAGCGTGCCTTTCAGGGGCTCGCGATCGACCCAGTGCAACTGCTGTGCGACAAGGCCAACGGACATCAGACGCGGGTGGTCGTGACCCTGAGCCACCACCAGAATATTGTTTTCGACGTCTTTGTCGACCACGTACCACGGATCTTCGCTGCCTTCTTTCGTCCCACCAATACCCAGGCCTTTACGCTGGCCTAAGGTGTGGTACATCAGCCCCTGATGCTGACCAATCTCGTCGCCATCAACGGTGACAATTTTACCTGGCTGTGCAGGCAGGTAGCGGCCCAGGAAATCACGGAATTTGCGCTCGCCGATAAAGCAGATACCGGTGGAGTCTTTTTTCTTCGCGGTGATCAGGTCCAGCTCTTCGGCAATTTTACGCACTTCCGGCTTTTCCAGTTCGCCGACCGGGAACAGACTTTGCGCAATCTGTTCGTGGCTCAGCGTATAAAGGAAGTAGCTCTGATCTTTATTGCCGTCGAGGCCGCGCAGCAGCTGGCTTTTGCCATTCACGTCCGCACGACGCACGTAGTGACCGGTCGCAATGTAGTCAGCGCCCAGATCTTCCGCGGCGAATTCCAGGAAGGCTTTAAATTTGATCTCTTTGTTGCACAGAATATCCGGGTTCGGGGTACGGCCCGCTTTGTACTCTTCAAGGAACAGTTCAAAGACGTTGTCCCAGTATTCTGCGGCAAAGTTAACGGTGTGCAGTTCAATGCCGAGCTTGTCGCATACGGCCTGCGCGTCGGCGAGATCCGCTGCGGCAGTGCAGTATTCCTCGCCATCGTCTTCCTCCCAGTTCTTCATGAACAGGCCCTCCACCTTATAGCCCTGTTGCTGCAACAGGTAGGCGGAAACGGAGGAATCGACACCGCCGGACATGCCGACGATCACTTTTTTCTGGCTGTTATCTGACATGGAATACTCACGACATTGAACTTCAAGGCGGCGTATTCTATCACGCCCCCCCACCGTTGACACCCTCTGTAAACGGCCAGTTAAATTCTCCGATGACACCCAGCGGCAGGCGTGCGCCTGACTGCCAGCAGCGGATGCTTTCCGCAACCAGCGGCGAGCGCAGGTTTGGCGCGTTCAGGATCTCCTCGGCGGTGACCCACAGGCAGCGTTCGATATCGTCATCATGCGGTTCTGTGGCGCACGTTTCGCTAAGCTCAACGGCGAATAAAAAGCGCAGGAATGGGGTGCTGTCGGGCGCAATCCACTGGTGCATGCGAATGAAGTGCTGGGGCTCAGCGCGAATGCTGGTCTCTTCCCAGAGCTCGCGCTTCGCGGCCTGCAGCAACGTTTCATTGGCTTCAAGATGCCCGGCAGGCTGATTCCACAGCGCCCTGCCGTTGATGCTCTCTTCCACAACGAGGAATTTTCCCTGCGCGTGCACCACGCAGGCGACCGTAACATGAGGTTTAAACATCGTTTCTCCTTAAGGGGCAGCGTCGCGCCATTCGCCGTTTGCCAGCGTATCCAGCGTGTAGCTGCCCATGGCGTAGCGAATCAGACGTAGGGTAGGGAAGCCGACGTGCGCGGTCATTCGCCTCACCTGGCGGTTGCGGCCTTCATACAGGGTGATTTTGAGCCAGCTTGTCGGGATGGATTTGCGCTCGCGAATGGGCGGGTTACGCGGCCACAGCCACTCCGGCTCATTCACGCGTTCAATACCAGCGGGCAGGGTGGGACCGTCGTTCAGCGTCACCCCGCTGCGCAGTTTCGCCAGCGTCTCTTCGTCCGGCTCGCCTTCAACCTGCACAAAGTAAATTTTGCCGGTGCGTTTGCCCGGCTGCGTAAGCTTTGCCTGTAGGGCGCCGTCGTTGGTTAGGACCAAAAGTCCTTCGCTGTCCCGGTCCAGGCGACCGGCGGCGTAGACGCCCTGAACGGGGATGTAATCCTTGAGCGTACTGCGTCCGGCCTCATCGGTAAACTGCGGCAAAACATCGTAGGGTTTATTGAACAAAATCACCCGCTTCGGCTGGGTTTGCTGGGGTCTTCTGGTGGCTTGTCGCGAGCTGAATCGCTCAACCCGGTGTTTTGTAAAAGAAGTTTTCTTCATGGTATTTTCAGGCGTTATCAATTGCCGCATTATAGCCTAATAACGAAGACCTTTCATGGCGCAGGACAATCAGGTACTATCGAAGGGCTCATTACAATTTATTAACATAAGATCAGTAACAACCAGAAGCGCTCGAAGGAGAGGTTAATGGAAAGCAAAGTAGTTGTTCCGGCGGAAGGTAAAAAGATCACCCTGCAAAACGGCAAGATTAACGTTCCTCACAATCCGATTATTCCGTTCATCGAAGGCGACGGTATCGGTGTAGACGTTACCCCGGCAATGCTGAAAGTGGTTGATGCCGCTGTTGAGAAAGCCTACAAAGGCGAGCGTAAAATTTCCTGGATGGAAATTTACACCGGTGAGAAATCGACGCAAGTTTATGGCCAGGACGTCTGGCTGCCAGCAGAAACGCTGGACCTGATCCGCGACTACCGCGTTGCTATTAAAGGCCCACTGACCACTCCGGTCGGCGGCGGCATCCGTTCTCTGAACGTGGCGCTGCGTCAGGAGCTGGACCTGTACGTGTGTCTGCGTCCGGTTCGTTACTATCAGGGCACCCCAAGCCCGGTTAAGCACCCTGAACTGACCGACATGGTTATCTTCCGCGAAAACTCAGAAGACATCTACGCGGGTATCGAGTGGAAAGCGGACTCTGCTGATGCAGAAAAAGTGATTAAATTCCTGCGCGAAGAGATGGGCGTGAAGAAAATTCGCTTCCCTGAGCACTGCGGTATCGGCATTAAGCCGTGCTCTGAAGAAGGGACCAAGCGCCTGGTGCGTGCGGCCATTGAATACGCGATCACCAACGACCGTGATTCTGTGACCCTGGTTCACAAGGGCAACATCATGAAGTTCACCGAAGGCGCGTTCAAAGACTGGGGCTATCAGCTGGCGACCGAAGAGTTCGGCGGTGAGCTGATCGACGGCGGCCCGTGGCAGAAGATCAAGAACCCGAACACCGGCAAAGAGATCATCATTAAAGATGTGATCGCCGATGCGTTCCTGCAGCAGATCCTGCTGCGTCCTGCTGAATACGACGTGATCGCCTGTATGAACCTGAACGGTGACTACATCTCTGACGCCCTGGCGGCACAGGTTGGCGGTATCGGTATCGCCCCTGGCGCGAACATCGGCGACGAGTGCGCCCTGTTCGAAGCAACCCACGGTACTGCACCAAAATACGCAGGCCAGGACAAAGTGAACCCAGGCTCTATCATCCTCTCCGCAGAGATGATGCTGCGTCATATGGAATGGTTCGAAGCCGCAGACCTGATCGTCAAGGGTATGGAAGGCGCGATCAACGCGAAAACCGTAACTTACGATTTCGAACGTCTGATGGAAGGCGCTAAGCTGCTGAAATGCTCAGAGTTTGGCGACGCGATTATCGCGAACATGTAATCCACTCGCTGGGTTAAACACGAACGGGAGCTGATTGGTTCCCGTTTTTATTATTAGCTTTCGAATGCTTATCAAAATTTTATCAAAACGAGTTATCAAAATATCAGTGCCCTATCCATAAAGCTAGTCATCTGAACAGTGTTCCACTTACGTCAAGAGCGATTCGACCGAAGCAGATCTGATTAAGTCTGATATGATGCTAGACCTCTTTTTATTACATGCTATTATCCTCATAAGCTATTGCTAGTTAGATGATGGATCAAACCCAATGTCAGAAAAAAATGATTATGCGAAAGTTGTAAGTAAACTGACTACCTTCCGTTCGCACTCAAGTGATTTACTCGAATCTCAAATGGGTCTTATTGAAAAAATCCTTAATAATGTACAAGATTTATTCGATAAAAACTTACAGAATCTTTCTGAAGTAGAACGTGGTCGTTTAGAATTCTATAATGATGTTCTACCTGAAATGAAAAAATGTTTGGCAGTTTCAGGTAAATTTACTGAATCAACAACAAAAGATTATGCCCAGGCCTTAAAGCTACTTTCTAAAATGAATGGAGGTAGCAATAATGGCTAACACGGATTTCTCAGATTTAACAGATTTATTAGAAGAGCTTTCAACTAATTCTAAAAAATCTGATAATGTTGCCGAAGAAGCAGAAGAAAATGCATTAAGTTCCAGTGTGCGTGAAAGCAAGACTCGTAGTACATTAACCATTTCATTTTTAGTAGGTTTTTTTGTTTTACTGGTCTTTTGCTTTATTTTTGTTTTTTGGTACAACGCTTATGCAGTTGATTGGTTACTCAAATTGAAAGGAAAAGGAATTGAGAATCCCTCTGAATTGATAAGACCTCTTGAAATTGATAAAGTACTCTCGATTGTTATTAGTGCTTTAGGTACTTCGCTGGGTTTTATAATTGGCTATTACTTTAAAGAAAAATCAAAATAGTTACTGTCTCTTATACACATCT